>JANMAA010000043.1:0-7158 GCA_031359215.1 Acidobacteriota bacterium
ATTCACGATTGCGTAAAAAGGCGATGATGATACCAAGACCAACCGCTGCTTCCGCCGCCGCGACGCTCATTACCATAAAGACGAAAAGCTGTCCCGTAACGTCGGCATAATAGCGCGAAAAGGCAACGAAGGTCAGATTCACTGCGTTGAGCATCAACTCGATGCACATAAACATTCCGATTGCGTTTCGTTTGAAAATCACGCCGACCGTTCCAATTGTGAACAAAATTCCTGAAAGTGCTAAATATGTGGCTAAACTTGGTTCCATATTTTTTGATTATTATTCTTGATTGCGCTTTTTTAATTCTTTATCGACGACAAGTTCGAGTTGCGGCTGGCTAAATCGACGCGCCAAAATAACCGCGCCGACAATCGCCATCAAAAGCAAAATCCCGACGATTTCAACCGGAAGAAGATATTCCGTGAACATAGCCGTTCCGATGCTCAAAGTTTTACCGACAGTTTCTTCCGTGTTGACGTGTTGTTTAGGTGCTTTGTTGACCGCATAAAAGATAAAAAACGTCTGCGCCAACAAAACCAAACCTAAAATCCCGCCGACGGCGTATAAATATCCGAGTCGATTAATCTGTTTATCTTCATCTAAATTCAAAAGCATTATGACGAAAACGACCAAAACCATAATCGCACCGGCATAGATCAAAATCTGCACGGCAGCGATAAACGGTGCGGCGAGAGTGATGTAAATACACGCCAGCGAAATTAAAACGCCGACTAACGAAACCGCGCTGTAAAGCGGATTTTTATGATAGACGAGCGAAGCCGCGCACGCGATAGCAAGTCCGGCAAAAAGAAAAAATATAGCGGTTGTAGCCATAGTAAATTTGAACCGCAGAAATGCGGAAACGCAGAGATTTTTTTTACAGAAGCACGGAAAAAACTAATAATTGTTATCTGTGTCTCCGCGTCTCTGCGGTAAAATTTATTTACCTAATTCAATAAATAAACTAAAATAATCGTCAAGATCACATTTGCCAACGCAACGGGCAATAAAAATTTCCAACCGAAATTCATCAATTGGTCAAAACGAAAACGCGGCAAAGTTCCACGCACCCAAATGTAGAAAAATAAAAAGAAACAGATTTTTAATAAAAAACCCAAAATGCTAATAACTGCATAACCAATCGAACCAACTATAAACCAAGAAATATTAAAGTTACTTGCTAACCAAGCTCCAATCTTCCCTAAAAAAGGAACGTGCCAACCGCCGAGAAACAGCGTGACGATCATCACGGAAACCGTGAACATATTGACATATTCCGCCATAAAAAAGAGCGCGAATTTCAAAGCCGAATATTCCGTATGAAAACCCGCGACGAGTTCGGTTTCGGCTTCGGGCAAGTCAAATGGCACACGGTTTGTTTCGGCAAAAGCGGCAATTAAAAAAACGATAAAACCAATGAATTGCGGGATGATAAACCAGCGAAACGGTGAATTAATCTGAGCGAAAATAATGCCGTTCAAATCGAGCGTTCCTGCCAAAATCACCACGCCGATAACCGACGCGCCCATCGCAAGTTCATACGAAATCATCTGCGCCGACGAACGCAATCCGCCCATTAAGGAATATTTATTGTTCGACGACCAACCCGCCAACGCAATGCCGTAAACGCCAACCGATGTAATACCTAAAACAAATAAAACACCGACATCAATCTGGGCAATGGTCAGCGGAATATGTTTGATTCCTGCACCCAAATTGTATGGTAGAAAGCTCAAATCCGCCGTGATCGCCGGTCCGAATGGATAAACGACCATCGGAATCAGAGCGCAGGTTACGGCGACGATCGGCGCAAGAAAATAAATAAATTTCGTGGATTTGTCAGGAACGAGGTCTTCCTTAAAAATAAATTTCAGCAAGTCGGCAAACGGTTGCAAAAGCCCCCAAAATCCAACGCGGTTCGGTCCGATGCGTCCTTGAATATAACCCAAAACTTTGCGTTCCGCCAAAACTGTGTAAGCAACGATAATCATTACTACGCCGAACGCGACCGTTGCCGCGCCGAACAGCACGATAAACGGAAAAATTAATTTTAGAGTAGCTTCCATATTAAACTTATAAAATTATCTGTCTGTCTTCAGATTTTCGCGGTCAATTGCTCCGACGCTTACTGCTTCAGCCATTTCTGTTCGACGCGGCGTTCCATCTAAATTGAACTGCACAAGCGGCGAAACGAGCAAGTTTTCAGGTTTTGGATTACCGTGTGCGAGCAGATGAAATTGCGCGGTTTTGCTTGTCATCGTCGTTAATCGGTGCAATTTATGACCGACTTTCGGCGTAATATTTATTTTTTCGGCATCGTCAGGCAAATTATCAACTTTTGCTTTCAAAGCGTCAATTTCTTTCGACAAATCTTTTTTGTCTGAAATCTTATGCTTCACTTGAACAGGACGCGATTCGTCCTTTAAATGCGGATAGCGAATTCCTTCATAGCCCGCAACCGAATCGGCAAGTGCTTTGAAAACGGCGGTGGCGGCAAAGTTATAATTAAAATCAACGCCCATTTCTTTGGCGATCATCGAAGTTATCATCCAATCGGCTTTTGCCTGATTAACGGGTTCGATGGTTTGACGAACTCTTTGAACAAATCCCGTGTTGTTGGTAAAAGTGCCGTCAACTTCCGCAAAACTCGCGGCAGGCAAAACGACATCAGCAAATTCGGTTGTCGCAGTTTCAAATAATTCTTGGACGACCACGAAATCTTTGTTTGATAAATGTTTCGCGTTTTCTTCCGAAAGACTTCCGCCGATAAGTAATGCTTTGGAATTTTTCAGAACTTCCGTCAAAGACTTTTTGTCCGCCATCATATCGTTTGCGCCGACTGAATTGTTATAAAGCGGCAATGGATGAAGCAGGACGCGTCGATTTTCCGAAGCAAAATTTCCCGCCGCATTCGCCAAAACCGCTTGTGCTTCGGGCGACAAATCTCTGCCGAACATTATTATAAAATCGCCTTCCGTCTCACCGATTGTTTTTAGCAACTCGTCAATTTCCGTCTGTTCAACGCCGAGTTTTTTCGCTAAATTTTGATTTGATGAATCGGCAACAGCCAACGCAAAAGTGTCAAGCGAATCGGGATTAACTTTAATAAACTGTGCCGCCTGTGTTGCCAGACGAATCGGCGTATCGTGAACGATAAGAAGTTTTGCGCCGCCATTGCGAACGGCTTGACGCATCTGTTTCGCCGTAAAAGTCTGCTCTTCTTCCGGTTCGCCGCCGATTAAAAGAATCGTTTTAGCGTGGCGAATTTCCTTGTGTGTGCAGAGCGGAACGCCCAGATTATCAAAAAACGGGGCTAAATCTTCCGCATCGGAAACCGCGTAGTTGTTGGTTTTAGCAACTTCCGTCGCAAAGCGTTTTAGCGTAAAAATTGCTTCATTTGTCAATCTTGCTGAAGCGACCACGCCAATATTATTTCCGCTTTCCTTAAACTTTTCGGCGATTAGTTGAATTGCCGCATCCCACGTTGCGGGAATCAATTTTCCGCCTTTTTTATAGCGAATTAACGGCGTTTTAATACGATCTGCGTGATTGATAAAACCGTGTGCGAACCGCGCCTTGACATCCAAAAATTCGCCGTTCAAACCATCAACGTAACGGTCGCGGGCGACGATTCTATGCACCAAACCGCCGCGTGAACCGATGCTGATTTGCATTCCGTCCGACGAATAAACGTCCGTGCTAACACTTTGGTCAAGTTCCCAAGGTCTCGTTTCGTGGCGATAAGTTCCGTCGAGAAGCGTCCCTGTCGGACAAACTTCGATGCAATTTCCGCATTGTGTGCAACCAAGCCAACCACCGTAAGTTCCGATAACCGTATTGACACCGCGATTTCCGGCTTCGATTGCGTCTTCGCCCATCCATTCGTCGCACACGCGTGTGCATCTTTTACAGACAATACAACGCTGCGGATCGTTAGCGACAATCGGTGACAGGAATTTTTCCGGTTCGACGTTTTTGTTTTCGACAAAACGCTCTTCGACATCGCCCCAATCGAAAATCACTTCCTGCAATTCGCACTCGCCGCCGCGATCACACACCGGACAATCGAGCGGATGATTGGCAAGCAAAAATTCGCCCATCGCCCGCTGTGCTTTTTCGATCTCGTCGCTCTGTGTCGTAACGGTCATCCCGTCTGTGCAGGTAATCGTGCAGGAAGTTTGCAGTTTCGGCATTTTTTCGATGCGAACCAGACACATCCGACACGACGCTTGCAACGCAAGGTCTTTGTAGTAACAAAATGACGGAATCCCGAAGCCTTTTTCATGGCAAACGTCAATCAGACGCGCACCTTTTTCGACCTCGAATTCCTGTTCGTTAATCTTAACTTTGATAAGTTCGGTTGACATTTAATCTTTTGTAAATACTTTTTAAGTTATTTGCTGTCTTTATTCTCAGACTTGTTTTCCGCGTTTTTCGATTTATTAATTTTCTTTTTCGGACGCGATTTGCCGAAACTTCCAGCGAAAATCTTTCCGCGTCTTGATTTTTTATCACCTTTACCCATAATTTTTTGTAACCTCTTTTTTTCTAATTGTTGCCGTTCCCGTTCGGCATTAAATGTTTCTTAAAATCTTCGGGAAAACGCTTGACCGCGCCTTGAATTGCCCAAGCCGCCGCGTCACCCAAAGCGCAAAATGATTTTCCTTCGATGTTATCGCACAGATCGAGAACGAGTTGTGCGTCTTCCGGTCGTCCGCCGCCGTCGGCGATGCGCGTAAAAATCTTCGTCAGCCAATCAGTTCCTTCGCGGCACGGTGTGCACCAACCGCACGATTCGTGTTTGTAAAATTCGGTCAGATTCTTCGTCGAATCAACCATATCAACCGTTTCATCCATCACGATAAATCCGCCCGAACCAACTAAAGAACCGGCTGCGACTAAACCTTCATAGTCCATTCTGACATTTTTGCCGATAACTTGATCTGCCCGCATTGCATAAACCGATGAACCGCCCGGAATTACGGCTTTCAACTTTTTATCGTCGCGCAACATTCCGCCGCAATCTTCAAAGATGAGCTTTTCCATATCGTAGCCCATCGGCAGTTCATAAACGCCCGGTTTTTTGACATGACCGCTGATTGACCAAAGCTTCGTTCCGCCCGATTTTTCCGTGCCTAAATCGCGCCAGGGAATTCCGCCCATTTCAAAAATTTCCGGCACGGCGGTTAAAGTTTCGACATTATTAACAACCGTCGGACAAGCATAAACGCCTTCGACAGCCGGAAACGGCGGCTTCATTCGCGGATGTCCACGAAAACCCTCAAGCGATGATAAAAGCGCGGTTTCTTCGCCACAGATATACGCGCCCGCGCCGGTGTGCGTGTAGAAATGACAAGTAAAATCCGAACCCAAAATGTTTTCGCCAACGATATTTGCCGCTTTTGCTTCTTCGATGGCTTTGTCCATTATGTCAATCAAGTATTTGTATTCGCCGCGATAATAAATGTAACAACATTGCGAACCGAGCGCGAAAGCCGCGATCAACATTCCTTCGATCAGAGCGTGCGGATCGCGTTCGAGTAAATAACGGTCTTTAAATGTTCCCGGCTCCGATTCGTCGGCATTACAGACAATATATTTCGGCTTCGGAGATTGTCTCGGCACAAAACCCCATTTCATTCCGGTCGGAAAACCCGCGCCGCCGCGTCCGCGCAAAGCCGACGCTTTGACTTCGTTAATAATATCGTCCTGCGACATTTCCATCGCCTTTTTCAGCGATTCATAGCCGCCCGTTTCCTTATAAACCTTCAGCGAATGCCCGTCTTTTATGTGCATTCGCTTGAGTTGTAACGGTTCACACCCGATTGCTTTGATTTCCATAAACTAATTATTTTTTTTGCCTCTTTTTACGAAGAACACAATAATTCCTACAATTAAGCCTATAAAAAGTAAGTCAACTGCTCGTTCTCCTAACCAATACCCGAAAGATTTAGCGACATTATATTGAAATAAAAATAAATGATTCATTTTAACGAATCTAAAATCTTATCAACTTTTTCGTTCGTCAAATCTTCGTGATAATCAAAATTAATCTGCATCATCGGCGCAGTTCCGCAACTTCCTAAACATTCGACTCTTGAAACTGTAAATTTTTCGTCTGCGGTCGTTTCGCCGACGTGAATGCCTAGTTTGTCGCAGATATGTCCGGTAATATCAGGTTCGCCCATAATGCGGCACGACAGCGTTTTGCAAACTTGAATATGGTATTTGCCAACCTTGTGCAGATTGAACATCGAATAAAACGTCGCCGTTTCCCAAACATCCGTTACTTCCAAATCGAGAAACTTCGCTAAGAAATTAACGCCCGGATTGTCGAGATAACCGCGTTCACGCTGAATTACGAATAACAGCGGTATCAACGCCGAACGCTTTCTTTCAGGCGGATATTTAACGAGATGCGATTCTATTTCCGCAACGACTTCCGGCGAAAATTCCGCCACCTCGTCGGTAACTTGAACTTGATTTGTATAATATGTCGGAGCAACTGTTGCCATATTTATATAATTTTACGGAACGAAGTTATACACAATTATTCCCGTAACTTTAACAGGTTGTCCTGCTAATAATGTCGGTGAAAATCTTGATTCTTTTGCCGCTTTTTCTGCCGCCTGCCGTAATAACGGATGTCCGCTAACCGCATTTGCCATTATAATTTCGCCATCCTCATCAATTGTAACCTGAACATTTACTCCACCGGATGCGCGGACTGCTCGCGCTGCCGCCGGATAATTCGGTATTGCTAAAATTGTAGCGTTGTTGTTCACAACGGAATCATTTGATGTTTTATGATTTTTATCCTCATCTTCTGCACCAATAACGGTCAAGCCGCCAAATTTGGTAACTTCTTTTACGTCGCCCTTTTGTAAATACAGAGATTTTGAAATCGTTAAAATCTCAACACTCGTTTTGCAAGTTAATTCATACTCTTTAATACGGCGTTGATAACCGTCTTTTATTATTTCAATTTTGTATTTGCCCGAAGTTACATTACTAAATAAGGTTCTACTGGGAATTTAGTGGAAACAAGCTAAGTTTGCCGTAGAAAAAGAGTATTGCACTGCGGAAGTTTTCAAACTTCCGATAGCCTCTGCCGATTGATTTGAGCAGTTGGATTTTACCGTTCAATCTTTCTGCCA
>JANMAA010000093.1:0-31244 GCA_031359215.1 Acidobacteriota bacterium
TAGCTATAAATGCGAACCTCAGGAAAAACCGACCCTTTTTTCATTGAAGTTTGTTTATAATAAAAATCCATCAGCTTTGAATTTATTAGTCCTAAAACATACTTCAATGAATAACCGTTGCTATCTGTTCGTTTCCTTAAAGTATAAAGCGTATGAACACAAAATAATTGTTTATTATCATACGTTGCTATCAAGTTTCCGCCCACACGACGAGCAAAAAGTTTCTCATCCACCAAAAAATGTTCTGGCTTCTGCGGACGGCTTAAGTTTGCCAAGTCATAATTTATAAACAGAACAGGATTACATTTGTATTTTTCAATATTACGCCCTTTTACAAGAGGAAAAGAGTTTGCTTCAAAAGGTCTGTCTGAAAGAAATATTTTATCGTTGCCTGTTTTGACACCTTCTTTAACATCAATCAAAGAAGTTAATTCAACTGAAGACTCTTTAAGTTTTGAAATCAAAGAAAGAGCTTGCGGATTTGAATCAACATTAAACACACAGTTTTCGAGGCTAAGAAATATGCTTTGTTCAAGTTCTTGGTGCTTCACATTATTCGCATATGGATTTTTATTACCTGTCGAAATTTGAATTAGCTTTTCTTCTTGTGTTGCTTTAGATAATACAAAAATACAGGTTGGAACAACTGCATTTGAAAAAACTCCATCGCCTAAGTGAGCTAAATTTGAAATTGCTGTCTTTTCAAGCATTAACTTTCTTAGCTTTGTAAAGGATAAATTCATCATCAATGTTGAAGGAACAATATAACCTAAAGAGCTATTAGTCTTGAGTAAGCTAATTGCCTTTTCAGTAAATAGGCAAAAGAAGTCTGAAATACGCTCCATTGTTTGAAATTTATGTTTCAAGTAGTTGTAAGAGTTTTCTTCAATAAATCCAGACTGAACGGAAATATATGGCGGATTGCCGACAATCGCATCAAAGCCGCCGCCACGCATTATGTCAGGAAACTTGTCTTCGTAGCTCATCGGATTAAGCCGTCGTTCATCGTTGCGCTCGAAAAGCTGTCCGTCGAGAATGTCCCAATCAATCAGCGAGTTGCCGCAGACGATGTTTTTTGTCATATCGGGCAGAATCTTTTCGCCGAGCTTCGGCTGAAACTCTCGCGCCGTCGCGGTCGTCGCGTCTTCGAGCAATTTTAATGCAAGCGAAAGTTGGGCGACTTCGACCGCTTGTGCGTCAACGTCAACACCGTAAATATTATTCCGCAAAATCTCGCGCCGTTGTCCGATGGAAAGCGTAAAACTACCGTCGGCGTTTTCAAGACAACCATCGTTACGCGCTTCGCCTTTTTTGCCCGCTGAATTGTAATAAGTCGTGTAATAGCGAAGTAGATAATCGTAAACGCCAAGCAAAAACGAACCCGAACCGCAAGCAATATCGGCAAACCGCAACTTGCTGATCTCTTCGGGCGTTTTGTTTTCGATGAGTTTGCCGATGGTGTTTTCGACGATGTAGCGCACGATATATTCGGGTGTGTAATAAACGCCGCCCGCTTTGCGAACTTCGGGCTTTTCCTGAACGGTGGCGCGTTTGTCGGTGGCGACGATGACCTTGCCGAGAAAGCGTTCATAAACGCTGCCGAGTATGTGCGCCGGAATATTACCGAAATAATACGGTGTGTTCTTATCCGAAAGTTCGCCGCAAATGTCCGTGAAAACCTTATCGTCCGGTTTGAAATCGGACGAATCTATAAAATGCTGTTTGAAAATGATGCCGTTGTAAAAACCGTTCAGCTTTGATGATGCACGAACGAAATCAGCCCACGAATCGAATTTGTCCATCATCGTGTCCGGCTCGATGAGTTTATCTTCGAGAAAGCGAATAAATACCAGACGATCAATCGTGCGCGTTACGGCTTCGGTCAAATCTTCGCCGTCGAGTTCGGCGTTTCGATTCTTAAAGGCTTTAGCAAGTTCGGCGCGATAACCGTCCAAATCGTCGAGAAAAGATTCGTCAACCGATTTCTGCACGCCAACCGCGAAAAGTCTTCCTTGTTTCGCGCTTTTACCGCGTTTCGGCAAACTGTTCGCGTAATCTTCGAGAGAACCGCCGATCACCGATTCACGCGAAAACAAATGATAAATTTCGCGGAACTTCGCTTCATCGGCGTATTCGCGGTAATCGAATTTTTTTAATGCAAAGTTTTCCGCCGTCTTGATATTCGGTTTATAACGACAGTCAATCACGCGAAATTGTTCAAAGTCGGTCAGAACCGCGAGCGGCGTATTGCTCGACCAGCCGTAACGAATCGTCTGAAAATAATCGTCGGCGTTGTCCAGATCGCGCGAAGGCTTTTTCGCTTCGACGTAAAACTTTACATCGCGGAAATTAGGCGCGGCGTAAAATGCGTAATCGGCTTTCTTCAAACGATTACTGACGGCGACACCTTTTTCGACTTTGACTTCCTGCTGATACGGATTTTTTTCGCGCTCGTGGCTGACATCCCAACCGAGCGCGATCCAAAACTTGTCAATAAAATCGAGCCGCGCCTGGGCTTCGGAATATTTCGGTTCAAGGTAAGACGTTTCGCCGTCGGCGAAATCTTTGACTAATTGTTTGACGATGGTGTGTGCCGTGAAAAATGTTTGTTCGCTCATTGCAGAAAGAATAATAAAAAAACGAGAGAATTAAAAACTCTCTCGCTGTAATTGTGTCTCTGTTAATTTGCTTGCGTTAAGTCACGCATATTTAAAAGCTATTTCGCTGAAAGTTCTTTCTCCATAATGATAATATGTGCGCCGAGTGTAATCATTGTAGTTGGCTCATAGCCTTCGACCATTGCAGCATCGATTAACTTTTGTAATTTTACTTCCTTGCCTGCCACAATCAATTTATAGTCGTATTTGACTTCGGAATTTGGCGCACGTTCCATCAAAGTTACTAATTCAGCCGTCAAAAATCCTTGCTTAAAAACAATTGTGCGCGGAAGCAGACGATAACCTTTGGAGGCGTTTTCGTTCAGTTCCTTTTCCATCGTTTTGATGCGGCTGGTTGCCAGAATTTTATAACTGTAAGGCGAACTTGCTTCTGTTTTGTCGAGACGTTGCATAAAAATTGCCATATCATACGTCTCGGTCGGCGCACCGTATAAAACGCGAAAGCCTTTTGAGGATGCTTCGTCCAATTCCTTTTCCATTGTTCCAATCTTTTTGGTCGAAAGAATCAAGTAAGATTGATTGTCATCAACCTTAACTTTGTCCTGCGCTGAGATCAGCGTCGTCATAAAAATCAGCGTTATAAACGCAAAAATATATTTTTTCATATTGGGAAATCCTTAATTGTTAAGTTTATTTTGAAAGTTTTAGCAAGCGTCTTTGATGCACGAAAATCTACAACGAGTTGCAAAGCACGTCGTTGTAGATTTATTTTCATTTATCTTTTTTATTAATTCTGTGCTGTTTTCGTCAAAGTTCCCATATCTTTCTTCCAACGCAAAACGGGTTTTCGTGCTGCGGTCGCTTCGTCGAGCCTGCCGATTCGGGTTGAATGCGGCGCGTCAATGACGAGTTGCGGGTTGGTTTGGGCTTCTTCGTTGATGTCCTTCATCGCTTCGATAAACGCGTCGAGGTCTTGTCTGCCGACTGATTCGGTCGGTTCGATCAGCATTGCCCCTTCGACGATTAAAGGGAAATAGACGGTCATCGGATGAAAGCCGTAATCAATTAATCGTTTGCCGATGTCGAGCGTGTGAACGCCTTTGCGCGATTGTTTTTTGTGCGACAAAATTACTTCGTGCATACAGTCCGCGTCAAACGGTTTGTCGAAATCTTCTTTGAGATGTTCGCCGACGTAACGCGCGTTCAAAACTGCGGCTTCGGTCGCTTCGCGCAAACCCATGTCGCCGTGTGTGTAAATGTAGGCGAGCGCACGAATCATCATTCCGAAATTGCCGTAAAACGCTTTGACGCGACCGATTGAATCGGGGCGATTGAATTCGAGCTTGTAATTGTCACTGTCTTTGATAACTCGCGGAGTCGGCAAAAACGGTTCTAAATCAGCCGAACAACAGCACGGACCGCAACCCGGACCGCCGCCGCCGTGCGGAGTCGAAAATGTTTTGTGCAAGTTCAGATGGATTACGTCAACGCCGAAATCGCCCGGACGCGCCACGCCGACGAGTGCGTTCATATTCGCGCCGTCCATATAAACGAGTCCGCCCGCGTTGTGAATTTCGGCGCAGATTTCCTTGATGTTTTTCTCGAAAATGCCGACCGTGTTCGGATTCGTCAACATCAATCCGGCAATTCCGCCCTCGGAACACAACTGTTTGAGATGTTCCATATCGGTCAAACCTTCGGATGTTGATTTTATAGTTTTGACGGTAAATCCAGCCAAATGTGCCGATGCGGGATTTGTGCCATGCGCCGAATCGGGAATCAGCATCACGCGCCGATCCTTTGACGCTTCGCCGTCACGTTTGTCCAAAAACGCCCGAATCAGCATCACGCCCGTCATTTCGCCGTGTGCGCCCGCCGCCGGTTGCAGCGAAACGCCGGGAAGTCCGGTAATTTCCGCCAAATCTTCCTGCAAACGATAGACTAATTCGAGTGCGCCTTGTGATTCTTCTTCGGGCGCAAGCGGATGTAGATTCGTGAATCCGCCGATTCGCGCAACTTTTTCGTTGAGCCGCGAATTGTATTTCATCGTGCAGCTGCCGAGCGGATACATACCGAGATCAATCGAAAAATTCCACGTTGATATTCTCGTAAAGTGCCTGATAACGTCAACTTCCGAAACTTCCGGGACACCTTCGAGATCGTCGGAACGCCGCAGTTCGGCGGGTAAAATATCATCCAGATTCGTTTCTTCAACGTCCAATTTCGGCAGACAATAGCCAACTCGTCCGGTTTGTGAACGGTCAAAAATCAACTCTTCATTTTGAGTCGGATGTTGTGTAACTTTTTTGATTCCCATAACTTGCAATATAAAATCTTTGTTTATAATAAATCTTTAATGATACGTTCGGTTATTTCCTTGAAAATTTTAAGCCCGAATAAAAATTAAAAACACACTTAACTTTTCAAACCTTCAACCAAACTATCAATCTGTGCTTTCGTATTCGTTTCGGTAACGCAAACGAGAAAATCGTTCGGGTTGTCCGAATAGTATTTCGATAGAGCTAAACCGCCGATGATGCTGTTTTCGGTGCGAAGTTTTTCTAAAATCTCGTTAGCATTTTTCGGCGCACGGACGATGAATTCGTTGAAGGTCGGCGATGAAAAGGGAATCGAGAAACCTTCGATTTCACCGATTTGTTTTTTTGCGTAAGCGGCTTTTTGTGCGTTTTGCATTGCAACTTCCTGCAATCCGCGTTTGCCCATCGTTTCCATATAAATCGTGGCGGCAAGCGCGATCAAACCTTGATTCGTGCAAAAGTTCGAGGTCGCTTTTTCGCGGCGAATATGTTGTTCGCGCGTTGCTAAAGTCAAAACAAAACCGCGATTTCCGTTTTTGTCATACGCGATTCCGGCAAGTCTTCCGGGCATATTTCGGACATATTTTTCCTTGCACGCAAAAAGCCCGACGTGCGGACCGCCGTAAGACATCGGGATTCCGAACGACTGACCTTCGGCGACGACAATATCCGCGCCGAATTCGCCCGGTGACAGCAGCCCGAATGAAATCGCTTCCGTGACGACGACGATCAAAAGTGCGCCGACTTCGTGCGCCTTGTCCGCGAGCGACCGCAAATCTTCGACGCAACCGAAAAAGTTCGGCGATTGCACGACCAACGCGGCGGTTTTGTCGTCTAATTTGCCTAAATCTTCGGCTAAAACTCTTCCCGATTCTTTATCGAAATGAACGGTTTCCATCGTCAGATCGCCGTGTTGCGTATAAGTTTTCGCAACTTCGAGATATTCGGGATGAACCGTTTCGGCGATCACCACTTTATCGCGGCGCGTAACGCGCTGTGACATCAGAAACGCTTCCGCCATCGAAGTCGAACCGTCATACATCGAGGCATTGGCGACTTCCATTCCGGTTAATTGGCTGACCAAAGTTTGAAATTCAAATATATATTGCAGAGTTCCCTGCGTAACTTCGGGCTGATACGGCGTGTAGCTCGTAAAAAATTCGCTGCGCTGAATCAGATGGTCAACGACCGTCGGCGAAAAATGCGAATAAACGCCTGCGCCTAAGAAGGAAGTTTTGGTCGCCGCCGTGTTTTTCGCCGCCAGGTTTTCCATTGCACTGATGACTTCCGGTTCGGCAAGCGGGTGTGTAACTTTCAGCGCACGATTTAGCTGAACATCAGCCGGAATCGAACGAAAAAGTTCGTCAGCGGATTTTAAGCCGACAATTTCGAGCATTTCATGACGCTCTTCGGGTGAATTTGGTATGTATCTCATTGGATTTTGGATTTTGGATTTTGGATTTTGGATTAAGAAAAATCTAAAATCCAAAACTAAATCCAAAAAAGTTTAAGCGTTTTCAGCTAAATATTCTTCGTATTCAACGGCTGAGAGCATTGCATCAGCTTCAAGCGGATTGTCCATTTTGACTTTTATCATCCACGCTTCGCCGTAAGCGTCATTATTGACGAATTCGGGATTATCGTTTAAATCATCGTTCGCTTCGACAATTTCGCCCGCGACAGGTATAAATATCTCCGAAACGGCTTTGACCGATTCGACTGAACCGAAGGCTTCGTGTGCTTCAAACTTATCGCCCACCGAAGGCAGTTCGACATAAACGACATCGCCTAATGAATGTTGTGCGTAGTCGGTAATGCCGACGGTTGCTACGTCGCCGTCAACTTTAACCCATTCGTGATCTTTGCTGTAGTGTAAATTTTCCGGTATTTTGTTTGCCATAATTTGATTTTGAATTTGAAATTATTTTTCTCTCTTATAAATTTCTCTCTTATAAAAAGGTGTCGGCACAATTTCTGCCGTTAAATGTTTTCCTCTGACATCAATTTTAATTTCTTGACCGATATTTGCAAACTCGACAGGCACGAAAGCCAAGCCGATATTTTTTTTCAAAAAAGGCGCGGGTGAGCCGGACGTTACATAACCTACTTTTTTATCATTAATATAAACGTCCATTTCGTCGCGGGCGATTCCTTTGTCCGTCATTTCAAAACCGACGAGTTTGCGTTTTAAGCCTTCTTCCTTTTGTTTTAAGAGCGCGTCTTTGCCGAGAAATTCTGTTTTTAATTTACATATCCAACCGAGATTTGCTTCAAGCGGTGTGATTTCATCGGAGATTTCGTGTCCGTAAAGCGACATTGCCGATTCAAGGCGCAACGTATTTCGCGCCGCCAGTCCGCACGGCAAAATTCCGTTTTCCGAGCCGTAGTTACCTGTTTCCAACAACTTATTCCAAATCTGTTCGGCATAATCTTTGTTGGCATAAACCTCAAAACCGTCTTCGCCCGTGTAACCCGTGCGCGAGATGATCGCGTCAACGCCATCGAATGTGCCGACCGTAAAATGATAATATTTTATTTCGTCCAGCTTAATGTCGGTTAATTTCTGCGCGATTTCGAGCGCACCGGGACCTTGCACGGCAATTTGACAATAATCCGCGCTGGCATTGGTCAGTGTGATATTTTCATCCTTTAAATGTGAGGTGATCCAATCCCAATCTTTATCGGTTGTTCCGGCGTTGACGACCAACAGAAGTTTGTCTTCGTTGTAACGATAAACGAGCAGGTCGTCAACCACCGTTCCATCTTCGCGCGTCAAAGCCGAATAATGCGCCTGTCCGTCCACGAGTTGGGTTACGTCATTAGTTGTCAGGCGATTGACAAACTCAATTGCATCCTCGCCTTCGACAAAAAACTCGCCCATGTGCGAAACGTCGAAAAGTCCCGAATGTTGGCGCGTCGCCAGATGTTCGCTGATAACACCGGCAGAATACTGCACCGGCATATCCCAACCGCCAAAATCAACCATCTTTCCGCCAAGTTCACGATGCGCTTTATTAAGCGGTGTTTTCTTTAAGTCTTCCATAGATTTTTTGCAAATGTGTAAAGAAAAAACTAACACCCGCAAGTTGCCAGCGTCAAGAAAGGCTGAATAAGAAAAACTTTTTAGCGGGTTTTACGGTTCTAATGAATCTAATTCTAAATCTTTTCGGTGATGCAGAATTTTGCCCAATAACCATTTTGCTTTGATTTGAGCATAACGATTTGATGAATTGGAGAGAGCTTTTAATTTATTGACAAAATCTTGGTCGGCAAGCTTTATCATCTTAATTTCTTTAAGTTTTAACGAACCGTTTTGCCAATTATTCTGTTCATTTTTGAAGTTTTGATGATCCGGGTAAAGTTCCTGCAGCAGTCGATAAAAATTATTCGTTTTTCTTTTTCTTTCCATCTTTTAAGGTTTCTCTTGAAACTTTTGAAGAGGCTTCGATGATTTGGCTGCAAGAATCGAGTGCGCCGATAAGCGAGCCTTTTTCTTTTTCGTCGGTTGATGAATCTAATATCGTTTTAAGTTTTGGAATATAGATTTGGCAAGCATCGGTGAGTTTGAAAATGGCTTTCGGGAAAACTTCGCCGTCGGTTTTGGTGTGCGCGGCTACGTCGTCAATGTCGTCAATCGCTTTTTGCAAAATTCTTTCGATGTTCCAAAGCAAAAGCGGGCGCGAACCTTTGGGCAGTTCGCCCCATTTTTCTTCGTCTTTGGCGATTTGCTTGGCTTGCGAAGCATCGTTATTTATCACTAAAAATCGGCGGTCAATCGCTTTGGTAAGAACGCCTATGCGTAAGTCGATTTGCTGATTGTCGCGGATGAGTTCGATTTCTTCTTCAGTCAAATAATCACGCCGCTGCGCTTTTGCAGTAGCCGGGAAAAAGAGCGCAAAGCAAAAAAGCATTACAAGTATAAATTTCATAATCTCTTTAATTTCCTTTTTTAACATTCGGAACGACCGAATCATCATAAAACGGTTCGATGGCGCGTGAACGGGCATTGCGGACGTAAACGATCAGTTTGCGGGTGTAAAATTCGTATCGGAACGGTAATTCACGACGGATAAGCTCAAGTCTCGGAAGAAATGACCGCAAACTTATTTCCAGCCGCTTTAGATTATTTAGAACTTTGCCGCTGTCAGTATCGTGTTTGTTCAGAAAAATCAAACTCTTGTCAACCAAAGAATGAAACGCACCCAGTTCGCTGAACATTTCCTGATATTGGCTTTGAACACCAAAAGCTTCGGCTTGCTTTAAATGTATTTCCATTAAACTGACAACCAATTTTGTATAATTTTTGACATCTTTTTCGGCATCGAGTTTAGATGTTTCTTCTTTTGAAATGATTCTAAGCGGCGGCGGTTCAACTTCCATCGGATTTTCTTGGGCGAAAGTCGATGCAGTGTTTGAAATTAAAAAGTAGATGGTAAAAAGTAAAAAGTAAAAGAAAATAGTATTCCGTATTCGCACAAATCCGGGCATACTTCCAAAATTTCGATAAATATTTACTTTCTCCATAAATTTACTTTTTATTTTTTATTTGTCTTTGCAAAATCGGCAAACGCAATTCTACTTTTTCTATCTCCAGTTTGTTTCGGGTTGCATCGGCTAGTTTTAGAAACTGCTGATAATTTGCCATTGCATCAGGATATTGTCCTAAATTGTCGTGCGAAATAGCAAGAAAAAAATAAGTAATAGCCAAATCCGGCTGCTGTTTTATCATCCAAATAAATTCGGATTTTGCTTCTTCAAATCGCTTTAACTCGAACAGCGCGGTGGCTAAATTGGCGTGAGCCGTAAAATTTTCGGGTGCAATTTGCAAAATCCTTCTGAAAATTAGGACTGCTTCATCAAATCTTTTGAATTGCACCAAAGCCGCGCCAAAACCGACAGCGTGATTGATATTATTCGGTTCGGCTTCGGCGGCACGGCGGCAATAATCTAAGGATTTAGCCGGATTTTCTTTTCTCAAAAGACTGCATAAACGTCCGAGAATAAACGCATCTTTGGGATTTGTTTCCAACTGTTTTTCCAGATCAATCGCATTGGCTGAAGTTTCTGCAATAATTTTATTCCGCAACTGCGTAACATTCGAATCCGGTTTATTTATGGAATCCAAAAGTTTAAGGGCTTCATCATTTTTTCCCTCAAAGGCAAAAATCTTCGCTTGAAGAAATTTTGCATCGGGTGAATTCGGCGCAATTTTGTAAAAAACAGCGGCAATTTCAGTGGCTTTTGCCGAGTCGTTTTCATCGAGTGCAAGTTCGGCACGTTTTAGAAGTGCCGGTTTATTTTTCGGTTCGATCTCGAGCGCACGATTTAAGCTCGATTTTGCCGAAACTTTATCACCTAAAGCGTTTTCCAAAGCGGCGCGGGAAAGCCAAAGCGCAGCCGTCGGCTTGGTTGCCGAAGCAAGAATGCGGATTTTTGAAAGTAGTTCTTTTAGCGTATCAGAATCAGCTTTTGACTTGATAAGAATTTCGGTCAAAGCGGAATAAGCCGGAAAGTTTCGGGAATCCAATTCAATAACTTTAGTCAGTAATTGTCGGGCTTCGGCAAAACTATTCTTATCGACTAATAATGATCCCAAAGCCGTCATCGGCAAAGTCCAATCTTCGCGTAATTCAATCGCGCGTCGAAAGGCTTTTTCGGCTTCGATGGTTTTTCCCAGTGAATTAAGGGCATTTCCGCGTTGATATTCGGCTTCGGGGAATTCGGGGACAATTTTTATCGCTTCATCATAAAATTTGAGAGCGGTTTGGAAGTCTTCTTTTTCATGTGCGTCCTGACCTTGATTAAACAAAATAAGTGCGTCATTCGGTTCGGATTCCTGCTGGGCAAGGCACAGCGAAGCGGACATAAATCCAGATATTATGATAAATACGGAAATATGAACATTACAATGTGTGCAAAATTTAACAAAACACTTGCTAATGTTTATGGTTCTGCAAATAGAAATAAATCGCTTCAAAAAAAGATTCACTTTAAATTGTTTGACAGGAACAGACATAAAAATCCTAACATTTATTGACCGAATCGTCTATGTTTTTAACCGGCTGACACGGGAATTTTTAAATATAAAGCAGTTGCGCGATGGTGTAACACTAAGTTAAAATCTGCTGTTTAAGTATTTAGTTTGCAAAATTTGTAAAATAATGGCAAAGCCGCAACAAAGCCGCAATCATACGGCGACATTCATCACCAAAGAAAAAGAAATGAACTTACGTCATTTGATGCGTGAAATGCAATCGGTGTTGGTTGCGTTTTCGGGCGGGGTTGACAGTTCTTATCTGGCTTTGATCGCTTCCCAGGAACTCGGTAAAGCGGCTGTTTGTATGCTCGGACTTTCGCCGAGTGTTGCTCAAATCCAACGGGAAGAGGCTGCAAAAATAGCCGAAAAGTTTGACTTTAATTTTCAGACCATTGAAACCGAAGAGATGGAGAATCCGAATTATCAGGCGAATCCGACTAACCGTTGCTATCATTGCAAAACCGAATTATACGGCAAACTCTCAAAAATCGCGGAAAATCGAGAAATTAAATTTGTTTTGGATGGCGCAAATACGGATGATGTCGGCGATTTTCGTCCGGGCAGAACGGCGGCGGCTGAAAAAAATGTCCGAAGTCCTTTGATCGAAGTCGGTTTGAGCAAAGATGAAATCAGGGAATTGAGTAAAAAACAAAATCTTTCAACCTGGGATAAACCGTCGAGTCCGTGTCTTTCATCTCGAATAGCTTACGGTGTGCCGGTAACGATCGAGCGGCTTTCCAAGATCGAACGCGGCGAAGAGATTTTGCGAACAATGGGTTTTAGAGAATTTCGGGTGCGCGTCCACCAGGAAGTTGTCCGGCTTGAAATTGCACCGAACGAGATGCAGCGCGCCTTGAATTTGGAAACAGCCGAAAGATTGGCTAATGAGTTTAGAAAGATCGGCTTTAAGTATGTAACGCTCGACTTGCAAGGTTATCGAAGCGGCGCGATGAATGAAGTTTTAAGTAAAGCATAAACGAAAAGATTAAAAGTAGAGTGAATGAATTCTCAATCAAGATCATTATTTTTAATGAATAGACTAACTGAAAAATAAAAACTGGAGATAAATAAAAAAAATGGCAAATCCGATGGCTGATGAGATGCGGAGATTTAAGGCGACCGACGAAAAAAATCCGTTTGAGGCGATGAGTGAACGCTTTGACCGCGCCGCGCAACTTTTAGGTTTAGATCCCGATTTATACGCAGTATTGCGCGTGCCGAGTCGGGAACTCAAGGTTTATATTCCCGTGAGGATGGATTCGGGACATATTCAGGTTTTTGAAGGTTATCGTGTTCAACACAACTTTGCACGCGGACCGGCAAAAGGCGGGATTCGATACGCGCCGGACGTTTCGCTCGATGAGGTTAAAGCTCTTTCAGCGTGGATGACTTGGAAATGTGCGGTTGTAAATGTTCCATTCGGCGGGGCTAAAGGCGGAATTATTTGTAATCCGATACAAATGTCGCAGGGCGAATTGGAACGACTGACGCGCCGTTATACAGCGGAACTGATCGATTTTATCGGACCTGAAAAAGACGTTCCCGCGCCGGATATGAACACCAATGAACAAACAATGGCGTGGATTATGGACACATACTCAATGCACGCCCGCCATACCGTAACGGCAGTTGTAACCGGAAAACCGATTGCTTTGGGCGGTTCGTTGGGCAGGCGCGAAGCAACCGGACGCGGCGTGTTGTTTTGTGTCAATGAGGCAATCAAGCGTTATAAATTAAGTCCTGAACAAACTTCGGTAGTTGTGCAAGGCTCCGGCAATGTCGGCGGAATCGGGGCGAGTTTGATGCATGAAAAAGGTTATAAAGTTATGGCTATTTCCGATATGTATGGCGGGATTTACAATAAAAACGGGCTTGACATTCCCAAAGTACTAAGTTATCTGCAACAAACAAAATCTCTCGAAGGTTACAAGGAAGCTGACTATATTACCAATAAAGAGTTATTGGAACTCGAATGTGATGTTTTAGCTCCCTGCGCGACGGAGAATCAAATAACTTCTGAAAATGCAGACCGGTTGAATTGTAAAATTATAGCCGAAGGAGCAAATGGTCCGACGACTCCGAAAGCAGACCAAATCCTTCACGATAAAGGAATTTTCGTTATCCCAGATATTTTAGCTAATGCCGGCGGCGTAACTGTTTCCTATTTTGAATGGGTGCAAGACCGGATGGGTTATTTTTGGCGCGAGGACGAAGTTAATCAAAGACTTGAAGAAAAAATGGTGGCGAGTTTTATCGAATTGAGCAATTTAGCCGAATTACGAAAGGTCGATTCGCGCACTGCCGCTTATATGTTGGCGATTGACCGTGTTGCATATGACACTAAAATGCGCGGAATTTACGCTTAGACAATTACTTAATTTGCAGAAATACTTGCTTTTTCCACAAATTTAAAGTAATGTTTGACGAGGTTGTAAGATTGTCCATAAATATAGTTATTGACTATAAGAGAATTTCTCTTATAAAATTTGCAACCGTATTGTTCTAACATTGTATTTGATATGCTAAAAAAATGCAGAATATAGGTTTGCAAGTTCTTTAGTGTATGCAATAATTGAGTAACCTAATAAAAGATTGTATTATTATCGTTATCTTTAGATTAGGTTACAAATTGAAATTCAAATTTTTTAATATTATTTTCGGCGGAGGAATGTGATGAAACTCGCTTATAGAGCGTTTATTATAACGCTTACAATTTTGACATTAGTTTTTGCGATGTCAGCCCAAACTTTAAGAACGAAGGACGACAATAGAAATACTGCTCCTACGGTTGGAACAGGTGGTTCCCCGGGAGGTCCGACGGGTCTTTTTACAATTTATGACGGACAAACCTTGAGAAGAGGAGAGTTCACCTTTAGTGCGGCATATAGTAATTATGACCGTGATCCCGGTAATGTTGATATAACGGAAGTTCCGGTCAGTTTTCAAATCGGATTGAGCGATCATGTTGAATTGTTCTTCAATACCGATGCTTATCGTGGAGTTAAAGTTAACTCGCCAAGAAATCTTTCCAGTTTTTATCTCCCTAATTCCAGATTTGGCGGACTTCCGACAGTTGTATTAGGAACCGGATTGTTTGCCGGACAAACCTTTTTACGGATCGGACAACCGTTTGTTCAATTTCCGTTTATTGGAGGACCATCCAGATCAGGAGGAACCATTAATGTAAATGGTGTTTTCCCGGCACCGGTTGGCGGTAGCGGAAGTGCGGCAGCAACATTTCCCGGTATCGGTTCACCATTCGGAAGTATTTTGCCGGGAGTGGTTTTGCAGACAACTACAGTTAGTCTGGGCGGTGGCTTAACAGCAATAACACCAACTTCATTTGCGACAATTCCGAGTTATCTGCCCGATGCTCCGTTTATTAATCGCGGCTATGGCACATCGTCATTCAACACATTTACGGGTGGTGCTAAAATTCGTTTTACCGGTCCGACCAATCCGTTCGGAATCGGTGTAATTCCGTTCTATCGATTTTATGCTGATAAAGCCGATGCATCCGGTGGATTTAACCAACTCCAACGCGGAGCAAGTCCGGGCGGCAATCGGGGCGATTTCGGGGCAGTTTTGTTTGCTGATAGTCGTCTTCGTCAATGGTTAAACATTTCTGCTAATGTCGGTTATATCTATAACAGCAGTGTCAAAGCGGACTTCCCGAGCGGCACTTTTACAATTTTAGATCGACCTGATGAATTGGTTTCAGGAGTCGGAGTCGATTTTCCGATTAACCAATATTTTCAGCCGATCTTAGAATTCAAATCAACCCAATATGTTGGCGGACGCACACTTAATGCTTTTGAAAGAAGTCCGTTGGACGGTATAGCCGGTGCAAGATTTTATCCGGCTCGTTGGTTTACTATCGGTGCTGCCTATCGATATAACTTCAATCAACAGGATGATGGAAGCTTTGACAACACATCTGTATCTAATTCAGTTCGTGTTGTTACCGGTTCCGGTGGAAGCACTGTTGTCAATACTTCTTTCACAGGTGTTCCGCCGGGTTTCCGCACTTCAACTGATCCGCATGGATTTATCCTCCAGATTGCGGCAGGAAGACGTAATTTACGCGATGATGGTAAAATAGAAAACCACTTCGCTGATGTAACAAATTTGGGATTGAGTGACAGCAAGGTAGTAATTCCCTGCGGTCCGGGCGAAGTTCCAAAAGAAGGAACAACTTGCAGCGATAACCAATCTGTCAATGTAACCACAACGGCGGTTGATCCTGAAAATGACGTTCTGACCTATAACTACACGGTTTCGGGTGGGCGCGTTGTCGGTTCGGGCGCGAATGTCAGTTGGGATTTGTCGGGTGTAAATCCGGGAACTTATACAATTACGGCAGGAGTTGACGATGGTTGCGGAGTTTGTGGTAAAACCCAAACAAAAACGATCACCGTTGAAAAATGCGACTGTGCTCCTCCGCCTGACAAATGCACTTGTCCGACAGTTTCGGTAACAGGTCCGTCAGAAATTACCAAACCGGGTGGTGTAATGACCTTTACAGCCAACTTAAATGGCGGTAGCGGCAGTGATTACACATATACCTGGAAGGTTTCGCAAGGCGATATTATCGACGGTCAGGGAACACCGGTTATCAGAGTTCAGACTTCTGAAGCTATGGCTGGTCAAAATATAGTCGGTATGGTTACCATCGGCAACACTTGTGCCAGCGGTGCTTGCGGTGAAGTTTCAGCTATGGAAACCGGCAGTATTGAGGCAGGAAAACCGAACAAGATAGAGAAAGATAGATTCCGCGCATTGAAAGATGACGACGTTAAAGCACGGATTCAAAACTTCTATATTGACTTGAATAATGATCCATCAGCTCAGGGTTATATCATTAACTATGGTTCAGCGAAAGAAATTGCCAATCGTGAAAAACAGATTCGTAAAGCAATTGCGTTCCTGAAACAAGACCCGAGTCGTGTAACTTTAGTCAGAGGTGGAAATGACGGCAGCGGTGTGGAAACAGTATTTATACTTGTTCCGTCCGGTGCAGATACTCCAGCTCCTGAACGGTAAATTAGCTTTGTATCTTTTTTAAGATATAAACTTTAATTAAGCGGGTGAAATTTCTAACAAGAAATTTCACCCGCTTATGCTTTTAAAAGTAAATTTCAAAATAGTTGCATCTTTGTCAAATTTGTGTAAGATAGGGGTTGAATTGCCTATGCGCCCCGGCAAAATACCGAAGTTCTTATTTTTTCCGCGAACGAATTGCATTTTTATGCAACAATCTCTACGGTTCGCGTCATCTGAATAAATTGTTTGTCGGTTCTTTTCAAGTAACAATCAAAAGTTTCAATCCACAACAAATGAGCAGTGTTAATTATTATGGGAAAAACTAAACAGAAAATCGGTTTCAAACTAAATATTTGGTTAACTATCGGCTTATCGCTTTTTATTAGTGTCAGTTCGTCTTTTGCCGGGACTGAACCGTTAAAGATCAGCGATTGGCAAATTGTCGGACCCAGCGGCGGAGATGTTCGTGTGATAACTGTTGATCCGAAAGATAAAGATCGACTTTACGTCAGCACCCTTGACGGACAAATTCATACATCAGCCGATGGCGGCAAAACATGGCGGTTGCTTGTTAATCTCAACCGTCCGCAATTAGTCCTTGATCAACTGTTCGTTGATTCACGCGATTCCAAAATAATTTATGCTTCCGGGCATCGTCACAAAGACCCGGGCGGATTTTTCAAAACTACTGACGGTGGAGCAACTTGGAAAGAAGCCAAAGATTTAAGTAAAGAATCGATTCATTCGATGGTCCAGTCGGATTTTGATCCGAATACAATAATGGTTGGAACAATTAATGGTGTTTGGGTTTCAAAAAATTCGGGTGATGACTGGAAAAAAATATCATCCGATACGATGCCGGTTAATATCGATTCATTGGCAATCGATCCGCGTGGTATCGATACGATTTATGCCGGAACTTGGTGGCGGGCATATAAATCAACCGATAGCGGACAAAATTGGCGGTTGATAAAAGACGGGATGATCGATGATTCGGATGTTTTTGCCATCACGATCGATGCGAAAAGTCCCGACCATATAGTTGCTTCGGCTTGCAGCGGCATTTACGAATCTTACAATCGCGGGGAAAAATGGGCTAAGGTAAACGGGATTCCGTCGCAATCGCGCCGCACCCGCGACATTTTACAAAATCCGGCGATTCCCGGAACGATATATGCCGCTACAACCGAAGGATTTTGGATGACCGCCAACGGCGGCAAATCCTGGGTATTAACCACGACGAGGGATTTGGTAATCAATTCGATCACCGTGCACCCGGAAAACCCGAATAAAGTATTTATCGGCACTGATAATAACGGCGTAATGGTATCAGATGACGGCGGAAAAAACTTCGTGCCGACAAATGATAATTTTACGAGTCGGTTTGCATATTCGATTACTCCTGATATTGAACGATTAAATCGACTTTACTCATTGATACATAGCACGGCAACCGGAGCCGGATTTTTGTTTATCAGTGAGGATGGAGGTCAAAATTGGCTACCTGCAAAAAATATCGATGCCGGACGGATCAAGCCCTTTGCGATTATTCAAGATCGTAAAAATACCGATATACTTTATTTGGCAACTAATGTCGGTTTGTTCAGTTCGGCAGATCGCGGTAATTCTTGGACACAATTAGTTAAACCGCAACCGCCGCCAACGAAAAAGAAAACGGTATCACGGAGTTCGAAAAGTCGTTCAACAAAATCAAAAACTACAGCTAAAACTAAGCCGGTTCCGGCAATTCCGGTAACTACGGATTTGGCTTCAACCGCACCGATTCTCATTCCGGCGTTGGAAGAGAGAATTAAGGTTTTAGCTTATACGGAAGACGAAAAGAACGGTTTTTGGGCAGGAACCGATAGCGGATTATATCGCAGTTATGATGTAAAAAAAGGTTGGGAAAAAGTTTCGTTGGGAAACGGGATTGACCAAAACATTTCGGTTATCTATACATCGCCTGTGCAACCGGGAACTATTTGGCTTGGAACGTCGGTTTCGGGTGTGATAATTTCCCGCGACGACGGCGAAACATGGCAAAAAGTTGCCGGTGTGCCGGAAAATATACCGATCAGTTCGATAATGATTGACCCGAAGCGTCCGCAAAACATATATGTCGGAACAACTCAGACCTTTTATTTGAGTCGTGACGGCGGAAGAGTTTGGACACGGCGCGGCGGTAATCTGCCGCTTGGAAATTATGCCAGCATCCTGATTAATCCGAACAATCCTGATGAACTTTATACAGCCAGTTCGCTGGAATCAGACGGCGGAATTTTTTACTCCGGCGATGCCGGAATGCAATGGACGAGAATTGATTCAAAAGAATTAAAACTACCGAGCCACCGTGTTTGGGCAATGGCGTTTGATCCCAAAGATTCAAACCGCATTTTTGCAGGAACACATTCATCTGGAGTTTATTTAATTGAACGGGCAACCAAAAGCGCGGAAAACAAAAATCTTCCCGGAGTTTCGACAACCGGCAATTAAAAAACGGAATATCCATAAAATCAAAAGACGGCTTTTTAACAAGAGTCGTCTTTTTTTGTTTGGCACTTTGGGAGATGGAAACTTATAATTGGTGAATGAACCAAGAATCAGCTTGTGCATCGAAACCGTTCCGAAAATGCAGGTCTTTTTTCTTTAATGATATTCCAAACCAATCCCCGCTTTTTCTCGACTTTCAGGCAAATTCACCAAAAATCAGTAAGTATTATCCGCAAAAACAAACCTCGCTTAAAGATTTTACTGAAAAAGTTTTGACAAATTATAAAGTGAGCCGCACCGAACTCTGTGATGTTCTAACGGAAACAAATAAATCATACGGCGTAGGCTCGAAAACATTGCAGAATATCGAATTGTTGCGCGAAAAAGATTGTGTAGCGATTGTTACCGGGCAACAAGCCGGACTTTTTTCCGGCGCACTTTATACCATTTATAAGGCTTTTTCCGCTATCGATCTCGCCGCAGATTTACGCCGTCAACACATCAAAGCCGTTCCCGTTTTTTGGATAGCCGAAGAAGATCACGATTTTGCCGAAGTAAAAAAAACTTTCGTATTGGACAAATCGGGGAATCTGGTGGAGTTTGAAAATACACCCGAAAATTACGGGGAAAATATTCCCGTCGGTTTGGTCGAACTCGATGAAACAATAGAAAAAACAATTAGCGAGTTATTCGAAATGCTTCCGCAAACCGAATTTTCCGATGAAGTAAAAGGTTTGTTAACAGAAACTTATAAATCGGGAGAAACTTTCAGTTCGGCTTTCACGAAGTTTTTGGCACATATTTTTTCGGATTACGGCTTGATCTTTCTTTCCCCGTTAAATAAAAAACTAAAAGAACTTTGTGCGCCGATCTTTGTTGAAACGGTTGAAAAGGCTCAGGAAATAGTTTCCGAATTATTGGCGAGAACTGAGCAACTTGAAAGCGCGGATTATCACGCACAGGTTTTAGTGTCAGAAGATTCTTTCCCTTTTTTTTATCAAAACAAAGAGCGGTTGCCTTTGCGCCGGAATTTGAAGAACGGTGAAATCAACGTGAGCAAATCAAAAATTACATTTGATAAATTACAATTGCTGGAAATCGCCCGAAATTCACCACATCAATTGAGCCCGAATGCTCTGTTGCGTCCGGTTGTCCAAGATTATCTGCTTCCGACACTCGTTTATTTCGGAGGTGCGGCAGAAATCGCTTATTTTGCCCAAAATTCTGTTATTTATGAAACTTTGGATCGTCCCGTAACACCGATACGCCATCGCGCAAGTTTTACCGTTATTGAATCGAAGCACGCGAAAACGCTTGAAAGATACGACCTGAATTTTTTAGATTTGTTCGCCGGCAGGGAAGATATTATTGCTAAGGTGGTTGAAAAATTTCTCTCGGCAGATACTGCGAAAGTTTTTGCTGAAGTTGAAGAAATCATTAATAACCAATTGGATCGTTTGGATAAAAATTTAGTAGGACAAGAACCGACGCTGGCAGCAAATCTCGAAAACAGAAAAAAGAAAATCAGTTGGCATATTAATGCGATAAGAAAGAAATATCATCTTGCCGAAATCCGAAAAGACGAATTTGTAAAAAAGCGGATAGATAATTTATTCACCTCTTTATTACCGCATAATGCTTTACAGGAACGAACCTTAAATTTAGTAACTTTCTTGAATCTTTACGGTAAATATTTTGTAGATTGGATATATGACGAAATTAAAACAGATGAAAAAGGACATCAGGTTTTGGAACTGTGAACTTAAATCCCAACTGGTATAATCCGAACAGTTTAGGGAATGATGTTGAAAATTAATAAATAAGCTAAATTCAGAAATATCCAAGAATTGATCTTGTTCGAGTTAAATCGGAAGAACTTTTTGCTCACTTGTTTAAGGCAGATAAAAAAGAGTGAGTAAGAAAATTGCCGCATTTTAATGGATTCCACGACAATTGCAACATTTGATAGAATGATTGCATCATTATTGTTAGCAAAATTCTATATCTGGAGTAATAAATGAAAAATCTAAAACTTATCCCTATTTTCTTAATCATATTTTTATTGACAACAACCATTTTTGCTCAGGTTGATGTTGCTCGAAAAACGACGGCAGTTACATATCCGCTTAATGAAACTGTGGATACTCAATTTCGCGGCACGACACGTTTTCCGCGAATGAAAGGCGAAGCCAGAGTAAAAAGAACGAGCAAAAACGGTTCGGAAATAGACATTTCAGTAACTAATATGCCGCGTCCGTTTGAACTCGGCGCAGGTTACGCAACTTATGTTTTATGGGCAATTTCCCCTGACGGACAAGTTGATAATCTCGGCGAAATCAAACGACGCGGGTTTTTTCTGTTTAATTCTAAAATTTCAGTTACTACGCCATTGCAAACTTTTGCCCTGATAATTACGGCTGAACCGCATTATCTGGTGCGTCGCCCGAGCAAAGCCGTGATGCTTGAAAACCTTAACCCGTCGGCGCAAAGCGGCAGAACTTTGGCAACGACGACCGCGATTCAGTATTTTGGAAATTCGAGCGATTATTTCAATGATGCGCGAACTCCTGAAATTGCCGAGACTGATTATGCAAAAACACCACAAACGATTTTGCAAGCCCAACAAGCGGTGGCGTTAGCTAAATTTGCCGGTGCCTCTCGTGATGCCGTCGAAGAATTACGCGAAGCCGAAACACTGATGCAAAGTGCGGAACAGGCATGGCAAGCCGGTCGTCCCGAAGAAGAGGTCGATATTACGGCGCGAAAAGCTATCGGCGCGGCTGTTAAAGCCGAAACGACAGCCGCTGTTCGTAAAGAAGCCCGCGAGAAACGCAATGAAAAAAGTCAGGCTGATGCTGAATTGCGCGAATCGGAGGAAAAATTTACTGATGCCCAAAATGAAATCGTTCAACTCAAAGCCGAACTTGCCCGTGAAATCCGTAACCGCGAATTGGCTGAACGGGATGCCCAAAATTACGCTGATCAAGTCAAACAATTGCGTGAGCAATTAGGCAAAACACAAACCGAAGCGGAAACCGTCAAGATCAAACTCGCTACCATTGAAGGACAAAATCAGGCATTGCAGGAACAACGTGAAAAAGACCAAAAACTGGCTCGTATTCAAGCAAATATCCCGGTTTTGATGGAATCTTTAAAAAGATTCGGAGATGTTTCGCAAACCGAGCGCGGCATAGTTTTAATATTACCCGAAAATTATTGGACGGGAATTCGTGTGAGTGGTTTCGCGCCAAACGGGGAGGCGAATCTCGCTTCGTTGAGCCAAGTTTTGGCAAACAGTATCGAGTATAAAATTTTGGTAGAATCGCATACCGATAACAAAGGCACGCCCGAAGAATTGCAGACCCTGACACAGGAACGGGCGCAGGCGATTGCCGATAAAATTTTGTCGTTGGGTGCAACGTCAGATCGTGTGGAAGCTAAAGGTTTCGGCGGAAGTTTGCCGGTCGCGCCTAATTCGACTAACGCCAACCGCGCAAAAAATCGGCGGGTGATGATTATTTTATCGCCTGTTAGTTAGGAATAATCCAAGTTGCAAGTTATGATTTTTGCCTGCTAATTAACGCTAATTGACGCGAATTAAAGAAAATTTAACTAATAAATAACCAAAACATCGAATTATTAGCGAAGATTAGCGGGCAAAATAAATTTTCTATGAAAATTAGCAACGCAAGAAATGCGAATTAATGATTTTTCAAAACAAGTATTCTTTTAGGTGGAAGACCGACCATACATTCTTCGCCGATGTTTAATCCGACCAGCCGTAAAACTAAGGCATCGAGCACCAGACCGTTTGCATCGAGTTTTATAAGCGTTGTTTCGCCTTTAAAAACTATATTGGTAATTTGGGCTTTCAGAAGATTGTCTTCGGGAAAAGATGCGCCGAAAGAGATGGAAATATGTTCGGGGCGGATTGCCAGAGTTAAGTTTTGATCGGTTAAATCGAGTAAGTTTTTGTTAGTTTTATTTGTAAAAAGCCGGTGTTCGCCATTGACGGTCAGAAATTCGGGTAATTCGGTTTTGTTAGAAGTTAAAAGTCTGGCTTCAATCAAATTATTTCTACCTGTAACTTTAGCAACAGTTGCCGAATTCGGTTTTTCATACACCTCGCGAGGAGTTCCTGACTGAACGATTTTGCCTTTGTGAAGGATAGCTACCCGATCACAGATGTCGAAAATTTCTGTAAAACTATTTGTCGCAAAAATAACCGCAAGATTTTTTTCCTTAACCTTGTGCCGAAGTTTTTGACAGTTTTGTTCACGGGTTTGTCTGTCCATAAAGCAAAACTGATTATCCAGCAAAAGCACTTCTTCCGCCTGCTCCAAAGCATTTTCTAAAGCTAAAACCTGACCTTCACCGTCCGCTAACTGCGATGCTTTATCATTATTGAAAACGGACTTCCAAAAAGATTCGTTGGTTAAACTCGGAAAATGAAAACCGCGTTCCTCACAGGGTTTGTCAGTAAAATCAATTGAATTATAGGTAATCTGCCCACCGTTCGCCATCTCGATTCCGGCAATAACTCTCATTAAAGTTGACTTTCCTTCACCGACCGCGCCAAATATGCCAAGAATCTCTCCCCTTTCGACCTCAATCGAAACATCTTTGATAATTTGGGTTTTATCGTATATTTTAGAAAAATTTTTAATAACAAGCGACATTAGTTTTAGCCAAAAAGTGAAACTTTAGATAAAAATTAGCGTGCAAATTAAAAGTATGCTTTTGTCATCAGAATAAGGCAAGTATAATGAAATAGAAATTAGGTTAAACTTTAAATATGGCAAAAGAAAACTCCAGTTTAAAACGTAAAATAGTTCACGTCGGTGGTTGGTCGATAGCAAAACGCGTGGCAAAATCAATTCCTTATGTCGGTTCGGTAATGGCTATCGGGCTGGTCGGGTATGATATTAAGCAAAAAGGAGTCGTTAAAGGCATCATTAATTCGGGACTCGATGCAATACCCATAATAGGTTTAGGAAAAAATGCCATCGAATTTTTTACCGGTGATTTGCTTCCCGATAAAAAAATAAAAGATAAATAAGTAAAATTATTGAGAAAGCAAATGTTAGGAGTCATAAAAATATGAAAAATGTAAATTTGAAAATTAAATCCTTACTCATATTATTTTCGGTGCTTTTACTGTGTCTTTCAGGCTTGAGTTTTGACGGCAACGCCCAAACAAAACGGCGTAAACCAACCGTTCAACCTGTTGTTCAACCAACGCCGCCGCCGATTGGTGTGCCGATCATTATTAGCCGCGCCGAGGATATTCCCAGTGAAAATCAAATCATTGTGCCGGAAACTCTGGAGGTTACGCCGACGATGGAAGACAAAATCGATCAGGTCAATACCGGGATCAAAGATTTGAAGACAAGGGTCAAATCGCTCGAATCAACCAAAAAAAATGAGTATGACGAAAAGCAAAAAAGACTCCTTCTCAATCTCGACATTCTTTCAAGAGCCGAACAACGCTCTGAAAATCTGCGAAAACAACTTTATGATTTGATTGACAAGGAAAATTCCATTAAAACGCGGATCGAGCAGATAGACAACGATGCGCGTCCCGAAATGATCGAGCGTTCGATTGCGTTGGTCGGAACTTTGCATCCTGAAGATTTACGCGAGAGTCGAAAGAAAAGTCTGCAAGCCGAAAGAGTGAATTTAGAATCATTACTCAACCAAATCGTCGCAAACCACGCTAGTTTGGAAGCCAATGTCCAAAAATCAGATACGTTGGTGGACAAATTACGCAGCAAACTCGAAAAGGATATTGATGATGCGCTGACGGATGAAAATCCTAATTAGTCAATAATCATAAAAACAGAACAAAAGCCTCAAAAAACATTTTGCGGCTTTTATTTCGTTTTTTGCACGAAAAGTATTTTTTCTGCAAGTCGAAGCAACTTACTTCGTTCCTTAACTCGTCAAACTGAGCGTAAAAACGTATAACCCGCGCTTAATAACTTCAAATAAGGAGCAGAAGATGAGATTTAAAAATATTATAAGTTTATTTTGTTTAGTTTTTGTCGGTTTTATAGCCGCGATTTCCGTTAATGCACAAGGCGTGATCGTGCCGATAATTTGTGATGTGCGTCCGTGTCGCCCGATCCCGCGACCGCGACCGATTCCGATTCCAAATGCTCTTCCCGTCAAATCTATTCAAATCGATACAAAAATCAACGGGCAAGTTGCGACGACGCACGTTGAACAGGTTTTTCGTAACGACACTCAATATACTTTGGAAGGAACTTACTTTTTTCCGATTCCCGAAACGGCTTCGATTGTGGAATTTGCGATCTGGGAAAACGGTAAAAAACTCGTCGGCGAGGTTCGTTCACGCGAAGAGGCGCGGCGGATTTATGATGAAATTGTCAGAAGACAACGCGATCCCGGCTTGCTCGAATATGCGGGCAAAGATTTGTTTCAGGCTTCGATTTATCCGATTCTACCGAATTCCGATAAAAAATTGGAGATAACTTATTCACAGGTTTTGAAAGCCGAATCGGGAACGGTGGCGTATCGTTATCCGCTTGGGACGGGCAGAAATCTGTGCGCAAATTCTGATCCGAGATTTGAAAATGTGAGTTCGAGAAACACGGGCGGAACGCAGAAGTTCGGCACGGTTTCGGGTAAAGTCGAGATCGTCGGCAGAGAAGCGTTGCGGAATATATATTCGCCGAGTCATTCGATTGACATTAAAAACAAAGGTGAAAAATCAGCTTCGATCTCCTTTGAAACTTCAAGCAACGATAATGATTTCCAACTGTTTTACGGTTTATCGAACAATGATTTCGGAATGTCGCTTTTGACTTACCGCGAGCCCGGCAAAGACGGTTATTTCCTTCTGCAATTATCGCCGAAAGACGACATCACCGAAAGGGAATTGGTCAGCAAGGACATCGTTTTCGTGCTTGATACGAGCGGTTCGATGGGCGACGAAGGCAAGATGGAAAAGGCGCGTTCGGCGTTGTTGTTCGGCATTAGAAATTTGCGCGAGGGCGACAGATTCAACGTCATAAGTTTTGCGGGCGAAGAACATTTGATGGAAAAAGATTTGATAGCGGCAAATTCAAGCGGCAAAAAGCGCGGTGAAGAATTTGTCAAAAAGCTCACACCGACGGGCGGCACAAATATCAACGACGCGCTCAAAGCGTCGCTTCGACAATTCGATTCTTCCGACAGAACAAAATTACTCGTTTTTATGACCGACGGTTTGCCGACGGTTGGTGAGCAGAATGTCGAAAAAATTATCCAAAACGCGAAAGAAATAAAGGTCAATGGTTTGCGGCTGTTCAGTTTTGGTGTCGGTTATGATGTCAACACGCGGTTGCTAGACAAGATCGCAGCGGCAAATTCGGGCGTGGCTGAATATATCGAACCGAAGGAAGATTTGGAAGTGAAGGTTTCAAACTTTTTCACTAAAGTAAATTCGCCTGTTTTGACGGGTTTGGAAATGGATTTTGGCGGTGTGCAAACCGATCTGCTTTATCCGCGTGAGTTGACCGATATTTTTAAAGGAACGCAATTGACGATGATCGGGCGTTATAAAAATTCGAGCGATATTGAAAACGTAACGCTTCGATTGACAGGAAAGTCGGGCAAAGAAACGCGCTCTTTTAATTACAACAATCTCGATTTTCCGATTCGCGCCGAGGACAATAATTTTCTGCCGCGTTTGTGGGCAACGCGCCGCGTCGGTTGGTTGGTCGAGCAAATTCGTTCCAACGGCGAAAACAAGGAACTACGCGATGAGATTGTCGAACTCGGAACACGTTACGGTATCGTAACGCCTTATACTTCTTATTTGGCAACGGATGGAAGCGAGAGAGCGGCAAAAGATTTACCGACAAACAACAGACAATTCCAAACCGATGGATTGATAGTTGGCAGAAGAAATAGCCGAAATGACAAGAATGCGCCTGCACCAAAACCAACTCCAAGCGCAAACGCATCAATTTCAGTAACCGGACAAGGCGCAGTTCAAGACAGTAAAAAAGCCAAAGAACAACAAGCAACGGTCGAAATAACTTCTGAAGACGATGAAGTTCTAAAAACAGGCGTAGTCAAGAAAATCGGCGCAAAAACCTTTTATCTCGAAAATAATGTTTGGATTGATTCCGAGTTTAAGGATGAATCAAACAAATCGGAGATAAAACTCAAATTTGCGAGCGACGAATACTTTGATTTAATTACCAAAGAAAAAGACCTGGCGCAATATTTCGCGCTTGGCGAACAGGTCGTTGTTGTTTGGAAAGGCAAGATTTATCGAATAATAAAATAGGAATGAGTAATGGAGCGTGAACATAATATTCACGCTCCATCGAACGAATATTTAAAATTTGACGAATTCTTCAACCGGCGCACCGGAGGCGGGAATAAATTCATTGGTTGGTGAAGTTAATTCTTCACTTTCAAAATCGGTTGGTTCATCGGTTAATTCAACTGTTGGTTCAACAATCGGTTCATCATCCTGTTCAACTGACACGGTTTCCGTTTGATGTTCTAAAGCAACTTTGTCCATAGGAAATTCGGCATCAATAAATTCAAGGTGAAGTTTTGGTAATTCGTAATCGGATGTTTGCCGGTTACGGACAATCGACAGGGCGGAAAAATCCGGCTTTTTGCAATTGAATTTGACCGATTCGCCAACATCTACATTCAAAGTTGAAAAAACCGCCGCCCCGCTTAGACTTATGTTCTCGGTGAAACAATTGTCATCGGAAATGATGTTTTCCTCCGAATTGAGTGCCGATAGCGAAACTGCAAGGGAAAGCCAAAATCTGGGATGGCGGCGGACAACAAATGAAGCCTGAGCTTCAACAATTTTCCATGTTCCTTCTTCATTCATCCCCGATATACGGTAGGATTGAAGCGGGTTTTCGCCATAACTTGCCGGAGATTGTCTGCCGACAAAGGCTACTCCGACGTGAAAAACTGAATTTCCATTGCTCGAAACCGGACTGCAATGCTGAACCAAACCCCAAACACGATATAATTCCTTATCGAAATCATAACAGCGTAAATGCCTTGGCATCGGCATTATTAAAGAAATGAGTTGACCGATATTGCATTGTTTTTCAATATAAAATCCGGCACCGGTGCGCGAAATGCTTATCAAATCTATTGTTTCTTTCCAAAATTCATCCCGGCTTGGTTTGCCCTTGACCACCGCTGAAAGTGATAACGAGATGCGCTCACTTCTGCGGCTTTCGTTTACTGATATTGCGGACATAAACTCTCCTACAAATAATTCTAAAAATTTGGGATATTTATATGAATTTTAACCGATTTATTTAGCAGAAATCAGAAGAAAACAACTTTCAAATAACTTTGTTAAAATGTTTAATATGAAACGAAACGATTTTTGAAGTTAGCAAATTGTTTTTTTCGTTCTTTTATTTAGATTTCATTAGAAACTATGGCAAATGATAAACCACACGTTCGGTGTTTTCCGATGAAATGCTAAAAACCTTGAAGCGGGACTAAATCATAAAAAAAACTTATGGTGAAAAAAAAGCTATTTAAGAGTTATTTCAAGGTCATTTGATTTTGATTTGCAAAACAAAACTGATGTTTGCAAGATGAATGATACAACTTTTTATTAATTTATTCAAGAATTTTTTTTTACAAAAAACACCCGTATTCGTTCAATAATCATTTGCTTTCACGCTAATAATTTCAAAAATTCGGCAAATCGTCATCTGGTTCTGTGAATAAAATTTTAACCGACATATTTTGAATAGTAGAACTTAATATTTTTAATCGATTCGAGAATTCTACCAGCCGGAGATTTACATCATTTTTGCTCAAATCTTAAATTTGTTATATATTATTTGCCAAATACTCCATTATTAATAAAACAAATCTATGAATGTGACAGTCAATTTGGTAGTAAAAAAAATTGTGTTTTTATGTTTGTCTATTTTATGTCTGACATCGGTCATTAAGGCACAAAATGGTTGGACAGCAAACAAAAGCGGCGGTTCAGGCGATTTGGTAACAGTGTTTTTTACCGACTTTAAACGAGGATTTATTGCCGGTGATGACGGCTATTTTGCCCAAACAAACGATGCCGGTAAAACCTGGACAAAACAGACCATAAGCACGACCGAAAGTATCAATGAAATTTATTTTCGCAATGATGACAACGGCTATCTTGTCGCCGGAAAAAAATTGTTTCTCACGAGCGACGGCGGAAAAAACTGGCGGGAGATCAATATTTATGACCCGAAAGATTTCAAAGGCGGCACACCACAGTTTTTGAGTATTCGTTTTTCAGATAAAAAACGCGGTGTGATCGTCGGTTCGGTTCTGAACAAGGCTGATGAAGTGATTGATTCTTTAATAATGCGGACAGATAACGGCGGCGAAAGTTGGTATCGGGTTTTGGTTTCTTTTAAGCGTGAACTTTATCATTTAGATTTTGCAAACAAAGAAAAAGGTTGGGCAGTCGGTGACAAGGGGATGATTTTGGTTACGCAAGACAGCGGGATAAATTGGCAAATTCAAAAAACAGGAACTGAAAGAGCACTTTATAATGTTGATTTTCGTGATTCGGATAACGGTTTCGCGGTAGGGGCAAAGGGAATGATTTTACGGACGGAAAACGGTGGTGAAAATTGGGAAACAGTTAAAACTAATTTTCCAAAAACATTTCTGCGAGTGAACTTTGCTGATGATAAAAATGGATTTGTAGTCGGTTATGACGGGACGATTTTACGAACTTCAGACAAAGGTTTGACTTGGGTAAAACAGGAAAGTCCGACGAAGGAGAATCTTTACGGGCTTTTTATGTCAAAAAAATATGGTTGGGCAGTCGGTGCAAACGGCTTAGTCATTCAATATCAAAAATAATCCAAAATTTTTTATAATAATTGTCTTCGTAAAGCAACTTAAAAAAAATGAAGTGCATCAAGTAATATGGACGATGAGTCGAGAATTTTTGTATTACCGAACAATTAGGCACGGCTTTAAGTCTTTTTTGATTCCTCCTGTTTAAAAATGCTCGCTGAATTTTGACTCAGCGAGCATTTTTTTTATTTCTTTTGCAAAGTTTTTCGGGCGGAAAGTGCAAGCTGTCCGGCGCGTGGAAGAGCTTCGACGGCTTTGGCAATTTGCGAATCATCTTCGATCAATACTTGCTTGGCGGCAACATTTCCGAAAGCGGCGGTTGATAAATTAAACCGCAGCCGCAATTTGATAAATGCTTTTTCAGTTTCAATATCATTTTTTGAAATTTTCCAATCCGTGGTTATAAAATTACCGAACGCCATAAATAATTCATCAGTTATCGGGAAATTGCTCGGGCGAATGCGTGCGCCGTATTGAATTTGTTCATCAATTTTGTAGCTTTCAAAACCTTTGATTCTGCCGCTTATTAACTCCCGCGAAAAGTAAAAGATCGGATCGAGTAAATTATTTTCGGTTTGATTAATAGTTCTTCCTTTGATGATTTCATCAGGCGTTATACCGTCACCGCCAAAAACTCTTCTGCCCGTGATAGTTTTCGCCGCAGAATTATTTTTGTCTTTTTCTGACAAACTTACTTTATGATTGAAATAATCGTATAGACTTCCGCTTGAATAATCACGCTGAATCAAACGACCGGACGGTGTGTAGTATTTTGCTGTAGTTAAAGTCAAACCTGAACCATAAGGTAAATTGATAACACTCTGCACCAGACCTTTTCCAAAAGTTTTTTCTCCGATAATAAGAGCGCGGTCGTAATCCTGCATAGCACCGGCGACGATTTCCGAAGCGGACGCGCTGTCGTCGTTCACCAAAATTACCAAAGGAATATTTTCGGGCTTATTATTTCTCGATTTCCACGTCCGGTCATCTATTTTAAAACGCCCTCGTTGAGTAACTATCGTATTTCCATACGGCAAAAACTTTTCGACGACTCCGACGGCTTGATCGAGAATGCCGCCCGGATTTTCACGCAAATCAAGGATCAGCGAAGTCATTCCTTGTTCGTGCAAATCGGCTAAAGCGACGTTCAATTCATCAAGTGTCGTGTAATTAAATCCTTCGGAAAGATCGATGTAGCCGATTCCCTGACGCATCAAATAAGCGTCCGGTATCGAAGGCTGTGCGACGCGATTTCGCCGGATGTCGATGATTTCGTTTTTTTGTGAAATCGCGCGTTCAATCGTCAAGCGGGCTACGGTGCCTTTTTTGCCGCGCACCTTATCGCGCACAATGCTCGAATTTTTACCCGTAACTTTTTCGCCGTTTACAGCGACGATCTTATCGCCGAATCGCAAACCGGCACGAAAAGCCGGTGAATCGGGAAAAACGGAGGTTACAAATGTGTCGTAAATACCGTCTTTTTTATAATTGACAATGGTTGCCCCGATGCCGAAATATTCGCTTCGCTGGTCGGTCAAAAGGTCTTGATATTCGGCAGAATCAAAATAATTCGAATGCGGATCAAGTGTGCGAAGCATTGATGAAATCGAGGATTTTGTTAATTCGGTAAAATCAACTTGTTTTCCGTTGACGTGATTTTTGCGGATGATTTCCAAAGCGTCGGAAATATCCTGAGAAATATTTGCATTGTCAACGAATTCATTGTTTATAGAAACGCTTGATTTGCTTGGAACTGAAGCTGAAAAAGAACTTCCGCGAGTGATTTTAAATGGCTCGACATCCGGTAATTGTGAAATGTTATTTTGTTTTGATTGTGAAAAAACAAACGAAGCATTGATTAACAAAAAA
>JANMAA010000112.1:0-7080 GCA_031359215.1 Acidobacteriota bacterium
GATTTTGGTGGGCGCAGATCGGTTGGGTGCTTTTCGGAACAGCGCAAGATCACGACGAGGCGACGTTGAAAAAATACGTTCCCGATCTGATGAAGGATAAATTTCAAGTCGCGCTGGCAAAGTATTATTATGTTCCGGTCATTATTTCCGCCTTCGTTTTATTTGCCATCGGCGGTTGGGGAATGGTGTTTTGGGGCGTTTTCATGCGTGTCGTCGTCGGCTGGCACACCACTTGGTTTGTCAATTCGCTGTCACACATCTACGGAAAACGACCTTTTGAAACAAATGATGATTCGACCAATAATTGGTTTGTCGCGGTTCTGACATTTGGCGAAGGCTGGCACAATAATCATCACGCCTTTCCGACTTCCGCCCGACACGGTTTGAAATGGTATCAATTCGATATGAATTGGCTGACGATTCGACTATTTAAAAGACTCGGTTGGGCAAAAGAAATTCGTGTTTTTAATACGGAAAAACCGCCGATAGAATTAAAAACCGCCACGTCAAACGTCTAAAAAAGCAGAAGTCTACGCGTTAGCAAAGGCGAAAATAATTTGTAAATTTCTGCACCCTTGTTTACGCGCAGACTTCTGCCTTCAATTTTCAAACACTAAAATTTAGTTGTAAACCACAATTGAAATAAAATTACTATAATTTTTTACTTTATAGTATAAAGTTCTTGACAAATCAAATAACTTGGTGTAAATTTCAAAATCAATATGGCGAAAACACAAGCGATCCGCAAAGAAGAAATCGAAGCAAAACAACCGATAAATATCGGCGACAGAGCGATTGATAATTTGAAATATATCCGCGAAACGATGGAACGCGCTTCATTTTTTACGGCAGTTCCGGGTTACGGCGGAATGTTTATGGGCGCGACGGCGATTGCGGCGGCGGTAATCGCAAATTTTCAGCCGTTGCTTCGAGATTGGCTGACCGTTTGGCTGGTCGAAGCGTTTTTGGCTTGTGCCATCGGGTTTTTTGCGATGTGGCAAAAGGCAAAAATTACAAAAACTTCTTTGCTTTCCGCGCCCGCGAAAAAATTTGCGCTTAGTTTTTTGCCGCCGATTCTGTGCGCCGTATTTATTACGCTCGGACTTTGGCGATTCGGACATTTTGAAGTGATGATTCCCGTTTGGATATTGCTTTATGGTGCGGCGGTCGTTTGCGGCGGCGCGAATTCGGTGCGAATCGTTCCAATCGCGGGTTGGTGTTTTATCGCAATCGGCGCAATCGCGTTTTTTATACCTGCCGGTTATGGAAATTCGATGATGGGTTTGAGTTTCGGCGTTTTACATATTGTTTTCGGAGCAATTGTCGCGTGGAAATACGGTGGGTAGAAAGGGAAAAAGTGAAAGAGTGAAAAGGTGAAAAAGTTTATCGCCTTGAAATTTTAAGTTATTTCACTTTGGTTGAGTAAAATTTATGGCAAAGAGTAATTTAGCAAAAAAATTAGAGAATTCGGAAGAAAACCAAAACGCCAAACCGAAACTTACAAAGGTAGAAAAAGCGGCGGAAAATGTTTCCAACGAACTTGATAAAATCATTCACGAGCGAATGCGTTTGGGCATAATTTCAGCTTTGGCGGCTAACAAAACTTTGTCTTTTACGGATTTGAAAAATCTTTTGAACACAACCGACGGAAACATCAGCGTTCACGCCCGAAAATTGGAAGACGCAGGTTATCTCGAATGCTTAAAATCATTTAACGGGCGGGTTCCTTTGACTGAATACAAAATTACTGACAGTGGGCGCGAAGCATTGAATCGTTATTTGAATCATATGGAAGCGTTGATAAACGCGATGAAAGGAAAATAGGAAGTTTGGGAGAAACTTATGGGCGTTTTACTAATGTTAATGACAATCGGGGGATTATTTGTTGCGTTAATTTTGGTCATAATTTCGCTTTGGACGAAAAAGAGTTGGCTGACGAAATTTGTGGTCGGCGGTGTGGCGGTTTGGTTTGTTTTTTATGTGGCGATGCTTTTAGGATTTTCGCTTTTGAGCGAAGAAAAAGTGCTTGCGCGAGATGAGCCAAAAGAATATTGCGGATTTTATCTCGATTGCCATTTACATACGACCGTATTGGACGTACGAACTGCTAAAACAATTGGCAATCAGACGGCGCAGGGAATATTTTATATCGTCAAAGTCAAGGTTTGGAGCGACGCGAGAAATCCGAATATAGCGTTTCGTCTGCTTGAACCGAAAGCCGAAGTTATGGACGAAGGCGGACGAATTTACACGCGAATCGCCGAAGCCGAAAACCAACTGCCGACGGCGCAAATCCGGCTAAACCAAGACATCAAAGGCAAAGAAACAATTGAAAAGGAAATCGTTTTTGACCTGACCGAACCGGGCGACAAGCTAAAACTTTTGATAACGGAAGGTTACGGCATTGACAAATATATCGAAGCGGTTTTGATTGACGACGACGACAGCATTTTACATCAACAGACTTATTTCAAAGTTGATGCAGGTAAAACAACGACAGTTGTAAATTATTGAGGTAAATACATTTATGTTATTTAATTTAATTGCGGGTATAGCCCTTATTTTAACACTAATTGGTTTAATTGTTCTGTGTGTTTGTCCTGAGAAACCGCTTTCGATGAGTAATGAGGCAAATAACACGAAGCCGACCGGTTTCTGGAAAAGACAGTTTAAATCCGAATCCACATCGAAACAGAGATTTTTCGATTGGACATTCGGTGTAGTTTTGCCGGTGATTTGTTTTACTTTTGACCCCGTAGTTTTCAAAGGAAACGCTCTTGGCACTGCTTTTCTCGCAAACTACAAACCTTTTGCCTATCTTTTAAGTTTTGTTTCGATAATGGCAATGGCGGCGTGGCTGATTTGGGGCGCGAAACTCAAATGGTTCAACGCTTTTTTAGCCGGACTTTTCTTTGTCGGCGGATTAATCTCGCTTGGTATCGGCATAGTTTTGATACCTTTTAGCTTGCTTGGTTTAATCATTTTAGTAGGAATTTTGGGTTTTACACCGCTTTTTACCTCGTTTGTTTTTCTAAGAAATACTTTTCGCGCCCTGCAAACTTCAAAGCCATTTTTGGAAAAAAGAGTTTTGACTTATGCGGTAGCTTTCAGTGCAATTTTTAGTGCGATTATTCCCTGGACGATTAATATCGAAATCAGAAAATCTATGGCAGCAATCGAAAACGGCAATGCTCAGACTATTTATAATGAATCAAGAAAACTAAAATTCGTTGCGCCTTTGGTAAATTTTGACAACCTGATTTCAGTGTATCAACGCTCTGCGAAAGGCAGTGAACAATCAAAAGCCATTGCCGAAATTTATAACGAATTAACAGGCGAAGATATTGAAACTAAACCATTTCCATTTATGGATTAACATTTATGAAAACTTTTGATGTCGTGATTATTGGTGCCGGTTTAGCCGGACTGCAATGTGCCAAACTTCTGGCGCGGCGCGGCGCAAAAATTTTGCTGGTTGACCGCAAAACGGATTTGTCGAAAGGCGTTCATACGACGGGAATATTTGTGCGAAAAACGCTCGAAGATTTTGAATTTCCCGAAAACTCGCTTGGCAAACCGATCAAAAATGTAACGCTTTATTCGCCGAAATTAAAAACTTTAGCTATCGAAAGTGAAAAGGAAGAATTTCGCGTCGGCAAAATGGGTTTAATTTATGACGAATTTTTGCAAGAGGCGGTGACGGACGGTGTTCGTTTTGCAAGAGCGACTTCGTATAAAGGCGCAGAATTGTCGGATGGCGAAACTGTTGTCAAACTCGAAAAACGAGGCGAGGCGTATTCGGTAAAAACTAAAGTTTTGATCGGTGCGGACGGCGCAAATTCGCGTGTTGCGAAAGATTTGTGCCTTGAGGAAAACAGGGAATGGATTGTCGGTTACGAAGAGGTTTTTCATTCGCAAAATTTAGATGACCCGCGTCTGCATTGTTTTCTCGACAGCGAACTCGCGCCCGGATATTTGGCTTGGATTGCCGACGATGGTGAGGAAATCCACATTGGCGTTGGTGGCTACGCCGCTAATTTTAATCCGCGTGAAGCGTTAAAATCATTTAAGACCAAGACGGAAAAGATTTTTGATTTGAACAATGCAGAACTTGTCGAAACACGCGGTGGACGAATTCCGGTCGGCGGAGTTTTGAAAAACATCGCCAACGAAAACGGTCTTTTGATCGGCGACGCGGCGGGCGCGGTTTCACCTTTGACGGCAGGCGGACTTGATCCGGCATTGCGGCTTTCAAAGTTTGCGGCGGAAATCGTATGGGAAAGATTGCAGACGGAAAATCCGAAAGTTTTGTTGAATTATTCGGGCGAACTTTTCCGCACCAGATTTATTTCGCGTCTGTGGATGCGGCGGATTATCAGAACATTTATGAATCAGACAGTTTTGGAACTCGGATGCAGCTTTTTGCGTGGAAAAATCGGTAAAAAGTTTGCCAAGCACGTCTTTTTCGGGCGCGGTTCGTTTCCCGATGTGAATATCGAGCATAATACGAATGTTTTATCGTCAAAGGTTGTTAGCTAAAAATCTAGGTTTGGGGAAACACTTATGAAAACACTTTCAATTTTGTTAATTTTGCTTGTTACATTTTTTACTTCTTGTCAGACGAAAGCTGAAAGCCTTACTACAAATGTGAGGAAAAACGATACTGAAAATCTAAAGAAAACAGAAGCAACTCAATCTTTAATTTCACCAACGCCGACACCAAAAATAATCTACGATATTAAATCGAAAGTTGGAATCGTTGATGTTAATGATGACCAAACTATTTGTTTCAGAACAAATGACTCAAATCTTGTAGAGAAAACACCAATTTCAATAGTTACTTCACTTTACACGTTTCCACAAAAAGTTTTGGCAGCAACAGTTGAGAGAAAATTGGAAAAAAGCTGTGAAAGCGATGACTCTGATTCAGCCGATAGCAATCCCAGAGAGTTTTTCTATTATTCATTGGTTTTGAATGACAAAACTATTGAAAAATCCGAAATCTTCGGAATCGGAGTTATTCAACCCTCAAAAGAAATTCAGGTTCAAAATAATTTGGCAAACACTGATTTGAATGAAGATGGGAAACTCGAATTTTTTCGACTTTGTGCAAGCAATGAAGGATTGCACTTTACAATTTGGACAGGAAAGCCTCTCAGAGGAAAACGGATTTGGCATTACTATTATTATCTTCACTACGACACAGACGCGGATTGTAAGAAGAAAGATTGGGAAAAAACAGAGGATTAACTTTCAGTTAGTAAATTAAAGAAGGATTGGTTTTTCATTATGAACGACAGAACAAAAACGGGTTTAGAAATTTTAGAAGCGGCGTTGTTATTGGGGATTTTAGGCGATGTGATGTTACGCGCAACGCCTTGGGGATTGAATGTTTTTCTTTGGGTTACGGTTTTAGCGGCGGCGATGATCGCAATTACTTTGCGCCGTAAAAAAGAGTTTTGGAGCGTTCAAACCATCGGATTACATATCGCGTTGGTTTTCTGTTCGGCAATGTTCGTTTGGCGCGATTCGATGGAATTGAAACTGCTGAATACATTGGCGATTTTGACGATATTATCAATTTTGACTTTGCCTGCACTCAGCATTAAGACACAGATCGCCGGAGTCGTTCATTATGCTTTTGCCGGAATTTGGTCAGGCATAAACACAGCTTTTGCACCGTTCTTTTTGGTTTTTGAAGATATAAAGTGGAAGTCGATTCCGCAAAATGGCTGGACGAAACATCTGGTTGCCGTCTTGCGCGGATTAGCGATTGCAACGCCGATATTGTTGATTTTCGGCGCACTGTTTATGGCGGCTGATGCGGTTTTTCAAGGCATTATCGAGAAGACATTTCAAATTAATCCTGAGATTTTGCTGACTCATATTTTTCTGATCGGATTATTTTCGTGGATGACGGCTGGATATTTGCGAGGTTCGTTAGTCGGGTTTGCAACGGCTGAAATTAAACCCGAAGTAAAGCCGCAAGCCTTGAGCATTACCGAACAGACGGAAGATGAGAAGGACGAAGTGAAGCCGACAGAAAAAGTGAAAACTTGGGATTGGCATAATTTTAATAATTCGTTTTTGCCGCAATCTTTGACGCTCGGCGCGATTGAAACGACGGTTGTTTTAGGTTTGATGAATCTGCTTTTTTTGAGTTTTGTGATCGTGCAGATTCCGTATCTTTTCGGCGGAATGGAACTCGTGCAAACTACGCCGGATTTCAAACTCGCCGACTATGCGCGGCGCGGTTTTGGCGAACTCGTCGCGGTTTCCGCGTTGGTTTTGCCGATCTTGCTTTTCTCACATTGGCTGTTGCAAAAAGATTCGCCAATCAATGAAAAAATCTATCGCGTTTTGGCGGGAATGAACATCGTTTTGTTGTTCGTCATTATGATTTCAGCAACGCAGAGACTTCTGCTTTTGACGGGAAATGTCGGTTACGGTTTGACGACGATACGGCTTTATCCGATGGCGTTTATGGTGTGGCTGGCGTTGGTTTTCGTGTGGTTTGCACTGACGGTTTTGCGCGGAATGCGTCAACAATTTGCGTGGGGCGCACTGTGGTCGGCACTTTTTATGGTCGGAACTTTGCACGTTCTCAATCCAGATGATTTTATCGTCCGCACCAATGTTCGACTGATGCAGGAAGGTCGCGGTTTTGATTCATACTATGTTGCGAACTTGAGCGACGATGCCGTTCCCGCTTTGCTCGAAGCGATGCCGGTAATGACTTTTGAACAGCAATGTGTCGTCAAATACAAACTTTTAGATCGTTTGGAAACCGCAAATACCGAAACCGATTTTCGCTCGTGGAATTGGTCGCGCTACGTTGCCCGAAACAATATGGCGCAATCGAATTCAGCCGCAACCAACTGTCCGCCGGAAACCCGAAGTTTTCACGATGATTTTTAATACCTTTGCAGAAACACGCACGAAGTAAGAGTCTGTTTAAATTTCCGAAAAGTCGCTGAAAGCGACAAAGCAGTTAAAATTTCAAAATTTAAACGGACTCTAAGTGTGCCGGTTTTAATGTCTTTGCAGAAACACGCACGAAGTAAGTGTGCCGGTTTACAT
>JANMAA010000166.1:0-24286 GCA_031359215.1 Acidobacteriota bacterium
TCCAAATTTTAGCTAATCAGTAAAAAAGATATTTTTTGAGAAAGTATAAACAAACAACGAATTCACAAAAATAGTTACGCAATTTCAGCTAATCGGACCTCAGTATAAAAAAATCGGTTAAGCAATGTCAGGATATTATAAGTCAAACGGTGTTTATTTCAAAACTTATTTTTTAAATTTATAATATCTTTGTAACATCGCCAATGAAGCATTTCGATTGTATTTCAAGTGAAATCGTCGGCTGCAAAAATCGGATAATGAAAATGACGGCTATGGAAATTTGCTAACTTGCCGGATGAAATGTAAAACGGATAAAAACGCACAAACTAATAAAAAAAGTTTCATCTTGTGTTGTGAGAGTCGGGTTTTTTCCGTAAGATTTTCTAATCAAATATAAATAACGAGGAAAAATTAAAAAATGATAATACCGGTAAAATGGACTGACGAAGGCGTTAATATGCTCGATCAACGCCTGCTTCCGACTGAGGAAAAATGGCTGATGTTGAAAAGTTTCAATGAAGTTGCGGACGGAATCCGCGATATGGTCGTGCGCGGCGCGCCCGCGATTGGCGTTTCCGCCGCTTACGGCATCGCCCTGGGAGCGAAAACTTTCGTCGGCACAAATGTAGAAGATTTGGCGGAAGAACTCGATTATATCTGTCATGTGATGGGCAAAACGCGCCCGACTGCCGTTAATCTTTTTTGGGCGATTGACCGGATGAAACGGACTTTTCAGCAAGCAAAAGCGGACGGTAAATCGGTTTCCGAAATCAAGCAAATTTTAATCAAAGACGCGAAAGATATTCACGAAGAAGACATCGAATCGCAGCGTCTAATCGCCAAATTCGGCGGCGAACTGCTCGCCGACGATTCAACCGTGCTGACACATTGCAACGCCGGCGCACTTGCCACGGGTGGAGTTTGGGGAACGGCGCTGGGCGTAATTCGCGGCGCGATTGACCAGGGCAAAACCATCTCGGTGATTGCCGACGAAACTCGTCCATATCTGCAAGGCGCACGTTTGACGGCGTGGGAACTTTTGCAGGACGACATTCCCGTAACCTTGATTACCGACAATATGAGCGGGCATATTATGAAACAGGGAAAAGTTCACGCCGTCGTCGTCGGTTCGGACCGAATCGCGGCAAACGGCGATGTCGCCAACAAGATCGGGACTTATATGGTGGCGGTTCTGGCAAGACGACATAATATTCCGTTTTATGTCGCCGCGCCGCTTTCGACGGTTGATTTGAACAGCGCAACGGGCGACGACATTCCGATTGAAGAACGCAATATCCGGGAAATAACGCACGTCCAGGACATCCAACTCGCACCCGAAGGAATTTCGGTCAGCAATTATGCCTTCGACGTTACGCCCAATGATCTCGTAACCGCAATTATCACTGAAAAAGGCGTTGCCCGAAGTCCTTATACCGAAAGTTTGCGTAAAATGTTTGATGAATAGTTCAGAGTCCACGCTTCAGCGTGTTTTTCCGCCGCACTTCGCTGGCGGAAAGCCGTCTAAAAACGGGATTCAAAACTTATTGGAGAAAATTATGAAAAAATTCTGTCTGTTGATTTTTATTCTGTCATTGGCAATTACCGCTTTTACTCAATACAAACAGCCGCCGAAAGAGATCGAGGACATTCTCAACGCGCCCGTTACGCCGATAACTTTTGTCAGTCCGGCGAAGGATAAAATTTTATTGGCTGAACCGCTTCGCTATCCGCCGATTTCCGAACTCGCCCAACCGATGCTGAGGTTTGCCGGTTTGCGAATCAACCCGAACACCAACGGACAGCATCGTCAACTTTACTTCGTCAAACTATCGTTGAAAAACATCGCTGACGGCAAAGAGATGCCGATTTCATTACCGTCAGGAGCGCAGATAATTTCACCGAATTGGAACGCAGACGGTAAATATATTGCGGCGGGCAATGTTACGGCGGTGGGCATTGAACTCTGGATAATCGAAACGGCGACGGCGAAAGCGACGAAACTGAAAAATGTGCAGGTCAACACGGTTTTCGGCGGTTTTGAATGGATGCCCGACCAAAAATCTTTAATCGCCAATCTCGTGCCTTCAAAACGAGCTGCCGCGCCGGTTAAATCGGATGTTCCGACCGAACCGAACATTCAGGAAACGGTTGGAAAAACAGGCGCGGTGCAGACTTTTCAAGATTTGCTGAAATCGCCGACCGATGAAAAGTTGTTTGAATATTACGCGACTTCGCAGCTTGCGGTGGTTGGTATTGACGGCAAAATCAAAGAAATCGGACAATCGGCGATTTTTGATACGGCAAGCGTTTCGCCCGACGGAAAATACATTTTGACCTCGCGGATTCAGCGTCCGTTTTCTTATCTTTTCCCGGCTTCGCGTTTCCCGAAAGAAGTGGAAGTTTGGGATTTTAGCGGCAAGATGATCTATAAAATTGCGAGTATTCCGCTTCAGGACAATCTACCTGTGCAGGGCGTTACGACCGCGCCGCGCAGTTACGATTGGATTCCGACGGAAAGCGCGACACTCGCTTGGGCGGAAGCCCTCGACGGCGGAAATCCGAAAAATAAGGTAACGCCACGTGATAAATTGGTCAAGATTGCCGCGCCTTTTACAGCGCAACCAACGGAAATTGTCAAAACAGAAGAGCGTTATCAAGGCAGACAATTCGGCGAAAAGGACGGGTTAATGCTCTTTTACGATTACAACCGCGACACGCAACATCGGCGCGTTTTTATGATGGATTATCGTTCAAATTCCGCGCCGAAAATGATTTCGGATTTGAATGTCAATGACCGCTACAACGATATTGGTCAGCCTGTTTTGAAAACTTTGCCGAATGGCGAAAGAGTTATTCAGCAAAACGGCAAAAGTGTTATTCAGCAAAACAGCGATTTTATTTATTTGAGTGGAAACGGCGCATCGCCCGAAGGCGACCGACCTTTTTTGCGCCAAATGAATTTGAAAGATTTTAAGATGACTGAAATTTTCCGTTCTGGCAAAGATGTTTACCAAAATTTCGTCGCACTTATGGATGATTCAGCATATATCACAATGGAAGAATCTTCTGCTCAACCTCCCAATCTTTTTCTTCGCAGCAGAATTCAAATAGATGGAGCAGGTTCTTTGGACAAGCAATTAACTAATTTCACCGACCCGACACCACAATTGCGCGGCATAACAAAACAACTCGTCAAATACAAGCGAGCTGACGGCGTTGATTTGTCGTTCACGCTTTATTTGCCGCCGAATTATAAGGAAGGAACGCGCTTACCGACGGTTGTTTGGGCTTATCCGCTCGAATTTACCGACGCGGCGACGGCGGGACAAGTTTCCGGTTCGACCAATCGCTTTACGTCAATCGGCGGTTATTCGCATCTATTTTTCCTTCTGCAAGGTTATGCGGTTTTGGACGATGCGACAATGCCGATTGTCGGCGATCCGTTGACCGTCAACGATACTTTTATTAAACAAATCGTAGATTCAGCACAAGCCGCTGTTGATAAAGCGGTTGAAATGGGCGTAACCGACAAAGATCGAGTCGGAGTCGGCGGACATTCTTATGGTGCATTTATGACGGCGAATCTGTTGGCACACTCCGACATTTTCCGTGCGGGAATTGCGCGTTCGGGCGCGTATAATCGCACTTTAACGCCATTCGGTTTTCAAGGTGAACGACGCAATTTTTGGGAAGCACCCGAACTTTACGCTAAAGTTTCGCCCTTTTATTACGCCGATAAGATCAACGAACCGCTGTTGATGATTCACGGTGAAGCCGACAACAACACGGGAACTTATCCGATTCAATCCGAACGTCTTTTCGCTGCACTGCAAGGCACGGGCGGAACGGCGCGGCTCGTTTTGTTGCCGCTCGAGGCACACGGTTATTCAGCGCGTGAATCAATCGAACACGCGCTTTACGAGCAAATAAATTGGTTTGATAAATATGTCAAAAACGCCAAACCGCGTTAAAATTCGAGCAGGTCTTTATCTATAATCTTAGAATTTTCAATAAAAAGGTGAGCCGGTTTTGACTTGCCTTTTTATTGAAAATTCTCGATTTCGATTATATTCCCGGGTTTTATTTCAGAAAATATAAAGCCTTTTTCTTCCTGTAAATCTAATTTCAATCCGTTTCGCAATACTTTTTCAGTAAATTCGGCATTAGTCGGTTTTGAAAAATAATAACCTTGTCCCAAATAGCACCTGAGCGAATGAAGTTGTTGAAGTTGGGTCAAGTTTTCGACACCTTCGGCAACGACTTCGATGTCGAGATTTTGTCCTAACATCAAGATCGTCCGCACGATTGCTTCGCTTTTCACATCGGCATCCATTTTGCCGATAAAACTTTGGTCGATCTTTATGCGCTTAAAAGGGAATTGGTGGAGGTAGCTCAAACTCGAATAACCCGTGCCGAAATCGTCCGTGCTGAAATGAATTCCGATGGCATTCAAGTCGTTCAAAATCTTCATTGCCGTTTCGCTGTTTTCCATCACTGTGCTTTCGGTAACTTCGAGTTTCAGGGAATTGATATTCAAGCCTGTTTCGATCAAAATGTTCTTTACCTGCGACGACAGCGAAGGATGCATAAGTTGTTTGGTTGAAAGGTTTACGCTGATTGCCAGTTTGCCGAGATGCGGAATTGTATCTTGCCAAAGTTTTGTCTGACGACACGATTCACGCAAAATCCATTCACCGATGGGAATAATCAAGCCGGTTTCTTCGGCAACACTGATAAATTCGTTTGGATAAACCAAGCCGAATTCGGGATGCTTCCATCGTATCAATGCTTCCAATTCCTTAATTTCGCCGCTTTCCAAACACACGATCGGTTGATAATAAACACAAAATTCATCGCGTTCAATCGCTCTTCGCAAATCGGTTTCGACCTTTAACAGATTCATATTACGAATGTGCATTTCATAGTCGAAAATTTCGTAACGCGCCTTTCCCCTATCTTTTGCGCGATACATCGCCGAATCGGCATCGCGGAGAAAATCTTCAGGCTTGCGCTTCGTCTTGTCTGCAATCGTAATGCCGATGCTGGCTGATGAAAAAACTTCGTAATTTTCCAGTCTAAATGGCTTTGAAAGCTGCGCTTGAATACGTTCGGCAACATTTGTCGCATCGCTCACGTCCTTCGCATTATGAATCAGGATGGTAAATTCGTCACCGCCAAGCCGTGCCACAATATCGCCGGGACGCAGACTCAATTTGATTCTTTCGGCAATCGCTATCAATAATTTATCACCGATCAAATGTCCTAGTCCGTCATTAATAATCTTAAAACGGTCGAGGTCGAGAAAAAGAACGGCAAAACATTGTTTTGAATCTTTTTCATACTTCGAAATCGCGTTTTGCAAATGATTCATAAATTGTGTGCGGTTCGGCAGATTGGTCAAAGTGTCGTATAAGGCGTTGTATCGCAAAACTTCTTCGGTGCGTTTGCGTTCCGTGATGTTACGCCCGACGGCATACGAAATTTGCTCGGAAACCACCGGTGTGCAGTTCCATAAAATCCATCTTTCCGAACCGTCTTTGCAAATCAGGCGCGATTCAATCGAAATATTTTCACCTTTTTTTAATTTTTCAATGGTTGCCCAATTACTTGCTTTATCTTCTTCGTGAGTAATTCCATAGATTGATTTTCCCAACAATTCTTTGGTTTTATAACCGAGAATTTTGTTCCAAGCCGGATTGATATGCATCAGGTTTCCGTCAAAACCGATGGTTGCTAATAGATCATTAGAGACATTATAAAGTCGGTCGCGTTCTTCTTCGGCGAGTTTGCGGTCGGTAATATCGCGGGCAATTCCCTGTATCGCCACGGGTTTGCCATCGTCAAAAATAACACGGCTATTTATTTCAAACGAAACCCGGCGACCGTCTTTTTTGACGCATTCGAGTTCGTAGTTTGAAGACGGGGTTCCGGCAACTTTTGCCATTATCTGACTTCGGGCAACTTCTAAATATTCCGGCGCGACAACTTGGGCAATACTGATTTTTAAAGCCTCTTCGCGGGTGTATCCAAAAATCTTAACGCCGGTTTCGTTGATAGAAATAAAATTTCCCTGTAAATCGTGAAGATAAATAATGTCGTTCGCATTTTCAAATAAATCGCGGTAGCGTTCCTCGCTTTCCTTTAGCGATTCGCCCGCTTTTTTGCTTTCAGTAATATCGCGGATAATCGAAGTGTAGAAAAAACCGCTGTTAGTCTTCCAAATCGAACCCGACATTTCCAGGGGAAATTCGCTTCCGTCTTTGCGTTTTCCGGCAGCCAGAATAATCTTACCCGACATCGGCGGAAGAATTTCTCCCATCGTTTTTCTAATCCCGACCTCTAAGGCTTTATTGGCGTATTTGTGACCCATCAGCAAGGTGGCGGATTTGCCTAAAATCTCTTGTTCCGTGTAACCGAAAATATTTTCGGCGGCATCATTCCATAAAATGATGTTACCTTCCTGATCAACTAAAAAAATCGCGTCGCTTGCCGATTGAATGACTGAACGGAATTTAGTTTCCGATGCCTGCATATTTTCCAGCGTGCGGGCGTGCCGCAAACTGTATCTTATGACTCTCTCAAGCAAAGGTGCTTGAATTTCGCCTTTTACCAAATAATCGGCTGCGCCAGCCTCCATCGCTTTGATGTCAACTTCCTTATCGCCTTGCCCGGTCATCAAAATAATAGGCGCACTACAACCCTCAGAAATGGCTTCGCTCAATATTTCCAGCCCGTTATATTCGCCTAATTGATAATCTACGAAATAAATATCGTGATTATGAGATTTCATCGAATCGAGCGCATATTGACCGTCACACGTCCATTCGAGCAAATAACGATTGTCCTTAAAATCATCAAACAAATATTTAGTTAAAATGTAATCTTCTTCGTCGTCATCCACGAGTAAAACTTTGACTGATTTGCTGTTAATTTGCGTCATTTTTAATTGTTTCCATTCGGGAGTTCAACTATTTCAAACCAGTATTTACCAAGCTCTCTAACTGTTTCGACCAATGCTTCAAAAGTAACGGGTTTGACGATAAAAGAATTTACGCCTAGATCATAAGATCGAATAATATCTTCTTCGGCTTTTGAAGTTGTTAAAATTACGACCGGAATTCGTCGTAACTCAGGATCGGCTTTGATTTCCTCTAGAGCTTCAAAACCACTTTTACGCGGCATATTCAGGTCGAGCAAAATTAAACTCGGAAGTATCGCATTTTCATAACCGTTTTGGCGATGCAGATAATCCATAAGTTCTTCGCCATCTTGCACGGTGCATAACGGGTTAGCCAGACGATTTTCTTCAAAGGCTTCCTTGACCAACAAACGATCGTCTTCATCATCGTCCGCCATCATTATCATTACGGTTTTGTTTTTGTTATCAGTCATTAAATGGTTTCTCCTTCGACTTGTTTGAGAGGTAAAGTTACAATAAATTTTGCACCGTTTCCCGGCGTGCTTTCTGCTGTAATCATTCCTTCGTGGCGTTCGACAATTTTACGGCAAACCGCTAAACCGACTCCCGAACCTTCGTATTCGCTTCGACCGTGCAGACGCTGAAAAACCGTGAAGATGCGGTCAAGATATTTTTCGTCAAAACCGATACCGTTGTCTTCAACGAATAAACGACAGACTTGAGATCGAGTATTATTTTTGCCGAAACCTCCTGAAGTAGTGTGAATTTCCTCGTTACCGATTTGAAAACTTGCGCCGATTTCCGAATAACCTTCCGCATAAATCTTGACAATCGGTGTTTCATTCGCACGTTGAAATTTCAAAGCGTTGCCGATCAGATTTTGCAGCAATTGTCGAATCTGCACTTTATCGGCATCGATGTCCGGCATATCTCCGATTTCGATTCTGGCATTAGTTTGCTCGATGCGAACTTCCAAATCCGACACGACTTCTTCGGTAATTTTTTTTAGATTGACCGGACTAAACGGCTGGGCTTTGGTCGTAATCCGCGAAAATGTCAGCAAATCATTGATTAGAATCTGCATCCTGAAAGATGCATCGCGCATACGTCTTATGTAATCACGCCCTTCGTCTTGCAAAGACTCGGCGCATTTTCTTTCCAGACGATCGCCGAAGGCTTGCACTTTGCGAAGCGGTTCCTGCAGATCGTGGGAAGCAACGTAGGCAAAATCCTGCAATTCGCGGTTACTTCTTTCGAGTTTTGCGGTGTAAAGTTTTAATTTTTCTTCATCTTGTTTGCGTTGGGTAATGTCGCGTGAATTAACGATAATTCCGTGCAAACCGTCTTCATCATCAACGCTTTTGGCAACTCCTTCCATCACGCGCCACGAACCGTCTTTGTGTTTGAATCGATATTCGTGTTTATAAAATTCAATTTTGCCGTTTTCGAGGTCTTTCATCGAATTCGCCAGATTTTCCACATCATCAGGGTGAATAAGTTCAAACGAATCGTATTTATCAACTTCTTCGGGTTCATAACCGAGAATATTTTTGATCGATGGGCTACGGAAAACGACTTTCCCCGAATTGTCGCGGATCGTGATCAAATCGCTTGAATGCTCGATCAATTTCTCTATTTTCGACTCGTTCCGGCGGGCGATCTCTTCAGCCCGCAAACGAACATTTTCACGGACGGCGATAATTTGCCGGAACACAACCAGAGTCGTCAAAACGATTGAGGATAAAACGACCTTGCCGAGATTTTCGCCCCAATACGGACGCGATTCCCAGCCCAACAAAACGACACCCAACAAAATTGCAATATAGGGAAACCAATTTAATATCGTAGATTCCGACGTTTTCGTCTCTTCATCGGGGATTTCAGTTTCCCTTAATCCTTTTCGATATTGATAATAGGCGGCGTAAATATGCGAAAGTGAATTAAAAATAAAGAAATTCTCGATCCAATGTCCACCAAAATAAGTTCCCTGTAACGTCAGATAAGCAAAACCCAAATCAGCCACCAACATACAAACAATGCCCGCCACAATTATTTGCAGAGCGCGTTTGAGATTGTCTTCGACACCGCGAAAAAAGACGACCAGAATTCCGAGAATCAAAACCATATCACCGACCGTATATGAAAGATTAAGCGCGGGCGAAATTAAATCTTCATCTGTAATAGTCGAGATCGTCGGGTGAATAATGAAATACCAAACGAGCGTTATACCGCTGACCATCACAATTGAAATGTCGGCGATAAATTTCTTTTTATCAAAGGTTTTGGTGGTCGTCGGATAAGAAAGCAATGCCCATAGCATTACCGGATAATGCAGTAAAAAGCTGACATCAGCCCACGACGGAAATGGTTTTTCGCCCAGAATCGAGGCGTAATAATACCAGATGGTGTCGCCGCCGGTGTTAAAAATATATGCCCAGGTCAGGATTTTCCAGGTATGTTTAAGATTACCTTCGAGCGATTTCGTCACGGAATACGACATCATAATTCCGACGATGCCGACCACCGTTTTTAAGCTATTTCCAATCAATGTCGTATCATCATTTTCAACCAACCCGAAAAGCTGGGCTGCAACATAAAACAACATCACGACGCTGAAAAAGACAATAATCCAATAACCGAAGTCGATCTTCGATATTATTGGATTTTCTATTTCGAGCGGTGAATTTAAGGCTAGTTCTTCTGTATTCTGCATTTCAAAATTCTCCGTGAGCTGTGTTTATTTGATAATGCTGTAAGAAATGTAGGGTCCGTGATTGTCGTAATCGTAATTGCCGACGCTGTAACCGACAAATAAAATGCTATTTTTTGTAACTGCCAGATTGAGTCCGGGCGTAGCATAACCGAACCTGTTTTTGCCCGTAACCCATTGCATCGAAAAACTCACTTTTTCGGAAATCGACTGTTCATACACCAAATTCAACCCTTTGCGCGAACCGAAATCTTTATTACGACCGATTAAGGCATAACCGCCAACCGTAAATCGGGCATCATTTAATTTCTTCACATCTTTGCTGACGTTTGAATAAATCATAACGAAACCATCGGTTCCGGCGAGTTTGGCAACCGGAATATAAGCGATTGCGCCGCCTGCTGCCGTTACGCCGTATTTTTCGTTTTCGTAAAACTTATATTTAATTGACGGCTGAATTTCCGGCGGATATTCCGGGTCATTCGGATTACTGAACGAACCACCCAAACCGACTTCGATTTTTTTTGATAAACCATAGGCAAAACGTCCGCCGTAAATCTGTTCTCCGCCGTTGCGATGGCTCTGCGTTGCAGTCCAGAAATTCGCTTCATAATATGTTCTGCCTGCTTCGAGCGTATCCGTTCCAGCCGATTGTGCAAATATGGTCGGCATAGCAAAACAAAATAGTATAAGAAACACCGACGGAATTGATAGATTTAAGTTTTTTCGTATCATAGTTTTTGGGTTGTTTTTCAAAAAAATGTTGTGCAATAAATACTTAGGTTTTGAACATTGAAGTAAATTATTTACAAATGGTTTGAAAAGCTAACAATTTCTGTCAGATTGAACTGTCAAATTCAGTCATTTTGAACGAATTTTAAACTGTAAATTTGGGGGGCGCATTGTTTCATTTCTAATTAGCCTATAGATAGTAAGGTTAATGAGAAATGTCTCAAACTTCCAGAAAATAAAGGGGCAAACCTCGTGCCATCATATTCGGGATGTAAATCAATGCTTCTTAAATACAAAATTTGGAAAAACTCTTATTAAATTTAAAAATATTCCAAATCTAGGACAGTGAAAATTTAACCGTTTCTGTTAAAATAAAATTTAATATTTTGACACTTAAAAACTATGAAAAAATTTGTAGCTTTATTTTTACTTCTCGTTTTCTCCTTTACGATTGTTGCTCAAACAATGCCGAAAGATGCCGATCCGAAACTTTGGGCGAAAGCCTTAAAGATTCATAAAAGCGCGATCATTATTGACGGACACAACGATATTCCGACACCGATGTATGACGACGATTTCGATCTCGGCACGAATTCGGTCGGCAAATTTCATAACGACGGCGACCCTTTTCACACGGATTTACAGCGTTTCAAACAATCAGGCATCACGGGCGAATTTTTCTCAATTTACGTTTCGCGCACATTCGCCGAAAAAGGCGGCAGCGGTGCGGCGCGACGGGCTTTGGATTTGATTGATACGACTTACCGCGAAGTCGAAAAATATCCGAATCAATTGTCGTTTTGCACGACTGCCGCGCAGATTCGGCAGGCGAAGAAACAAAATAAAGTCTGCGCTTTGATGGGCATCGAAGGTGGACACGCGATAGAAAATTCGCTGTTTGCGCTGAGAGATTTTTACCGTCTCGGCGTGCGCTATATGACTCTGACGCACAACAACACCAACGATTGGGCGGACGCGCACCGCGACGAACCACGCAATAACGGTCTGTCGCCGTTCGGTAAAGAAGTCGTCAAGGAAATGAATCGTCTCGGAATGTTTGTGGATATTTCGCACGTTTCGGTTAAAACGATGAGTGATGTTTTAGACGTTTCGACCGCGCCGATCATTGCTTCACATTCCGGTGCGCGCGGTGTCAACGATCACACGCGCAATGTTCCCGACGAAATCTTGAAACGCATCGCCAAAAACGGCGGTGTCGTGATGATAAATTTTTATCCGTCGTTTCTCGATGCACGAACGAACAAAGAAGAGAACGAACGCACCGACAAACTGAAAATGCAGATCGCCGCGCTGAAAGAGCAATACAAAGATAATCCCGCCGCTTACAACGAAGCCGAACGCAAACTTTTCGCCGAAAATCCGATTTACATCGCGCCTTATACACGCATCGTTGACCACATTGATCACATCAAAAATGTAGCGGGAATTGATTATATCGGCATTGGTTCGGACTACGACGGCATACCGTTTTTGCCCGTCGGAATGAGCGGAATGGAAGACCTTGTTTTGGTAACTTACGAAATGCTCAAGCGCGGGTATTCGGAAAAAGATATTAAAAAAGTATTGGGTGAAAATTTCCTCCGCGCCTTTGAACAGTCCGAAAAAATCGCTAAAATAGACTCGCGCAAAATCAGCGCGGACGGAAGTTTGAAAAAGATAAAATAAGTTCGATGTTTGAAAACAAGTTCTCAAACAGCCGCCACAATTTTGAAATTAGTTTCGTTTTTGGTCTAATAAAAATATGCAAGCAATTCGCCCGCAAGAAACTAAACTGCAAGATTTGACAACGCTCTACGGTTTTGTCCGCAATTATACGGAGGAGCTTTGTGAACCACTCGAAACTGAAGATTATATTCCGCAGCCGATGGTTGATGTCAGTCCGCCGAAATGGAATATTGCTCATACGACCTGGTTTTTTGAGGAAATGATTCTCAAGCCGTTTGTGCCGGATTATAAAGAGTTTGATAAACAATTCGGGTTTCTTTTCAATAGTTATTACAACAGCGTCGGGGAACGGACTTTGCGCGATCATCGCGGCGATTTGTCGCGCCCGACGGTCAAGCAGGTTTTTGAATATCGGCGATATGTTGATGAGAAAATGCGCGAATTGCTTAATCAAAAGTTGCCCGAAAACGTCCGCGAACTCTTGATTTTAGGACTCAATCACGAACAACAGCATCAGGAACTTTTAATTACTGATCTGAAATATACATTCAGTGTCAACCCGATTTTTCCTGTTTACAAAGAGAATTTTGCTTTGGTCGAAAAAGGTGAAAACGACACGGAAGGATTTGCCGAAATCAAAGGCGGAAACTATGAAATCGGCTTTCAGGGCGACGGTTTTTACTTTGACAATGAACTCGGCAGACACAAAGTTTATTTGGAAGATTTTCAAATCAGTAAAAGCCTTGTGACCAACGCCGAATTTCTGGAATTTATGGCAGACGGCGGTTATGAAAACCACCTTTTATGGCATTCGGAAGGACTTGATTGGGTCAGGCAAAACGGTATAAGTTCGCCGCTTTACTGGCACAAAATTGACGGCGTATGGATGAACTTTACGCTTGGCGGTTTGCGGAAACTGCGACCTGAAAATGCGGTTTGTCATATTTCTTTTTATGAGGCAAGTGCTTATGCCGAATGGAAAAAAATGCGTCTGCCGACCGAATTCGAATGGGAAGCGGCGAGTGATAAATTTGATTGGGGATTGCGTTGGGAATGGACGAATTCGGCATACTTGCCATATCCGAATTTTAAAAAACCGAATGGCGCAGTCGGCGAATATAACGGTAAATTTATGATAAATCAAATGGTTTTACGCGGTGCAAGTGTTGCAACTTCGCCAAATCACAGCCGCAAAACTTATCGGAACTTTTTTCATCCGCATTTAAGGTGGCAATTTACGGGAATTCGATTAGCAAAATAATCATTATCAGATACGTCTGTGGAAACAGATGGTTTTTGTGGAAAATGTAAAACCGCCCGCGACCGCAGTCGGTTCTGACGTAAGCTATGCAAAGTTCAACTGCTTTCAAACAAAACACATTGTCTGATGATGTTCGGCACGGATTATCCTCAACTCCAAAATTTCTATCGTCGAAATACTTTTATGACGATGAAGGTTCGAGATTGTTTCAAGAGATTATGAAATTGCCCGAATATTATTTAACGAGGGCGGAATTTGAAATTTTTAAAACTCACACCGGCAAAATTTTTGATGCTTTTGATGCGAAAAACACGATTTTTGACTTAATCGAACTAGGTGCGGGGGACGGCACGAAAACCTCGGTTTTAGTAGATTATTTTTTGAATCAAGATGCTGAATTTAATTACATTCCGATTGATATTTCACAAGAAGCCTTGAATTTTTTGACCGAAAAGTTTGCCAAACAGTTTCCGCATCTTTCGATACAAACCGAACAGGGTGACTATTTTAAAACTCTGAAATCACTGGGTATAAAAAATGAACATCGAAAAATCATTTTATTTCTCGGCTCGAATATCGGTAATTTCAATTGGGAGCAGACTATCGGTTTTTTCAAAGATTTGCGTGCCGTGATGAACGATAATGATTTACTTTTTATCGGGTTTGACCTGCAAAAAGACCCGAATACAATTTTGAACGCATACAACGATGAAAGTGGTGTAACCGCAAGATTTAACCTAAATTTACTAAACCGGCTCAACAGGGAACTCGGAGCAGATTTTAACCTCGAAGATTTCTCACATTACGCGGCTTATCACCCGATTGAAGGCGCGGCGCGTTCCTTTTTGATGAGCCGAAAAGAGCAGACGGTTTTTATCGAAACGCTTGATGAAAGTTTCCGATTTCGCGCTTGGGAGCCGATTTTTATGGAAATTTCGCAAAAATATAATCTTGAAATGATTGCCGAACTTGCTGAAACTTGCGGATTTCAAATTGTCGAAAACTTTTTTGACAGCAAACGCTATTTTGTCGATTCGCTTTGGAAGGTTGCTTCTTGATGAATATTACAATTTTGCGTTTCGACACCCTTTCATCGACCAACACAGAAGCATTAAATCAGGCAAAACTCGGTGCAAACGAAGGTTTGTGCATCGTCGCTAAACAACAAACGGCAGGACGTGGACGGAACGGTAGAATTTGGATTTCACCTGAAAATTCGGGACTTTATTTTAGTATGGTTTTGCGCCCGAAATTGGAAATGCGGTTTTTGCCGCTTCTAACATTGATGAGCGCGGTAGTTGTTTATGATGTTTTACGGGATTTGTATAAACTGGAACCGGACATCAAATGGGCGAACGATGTTCTCGTCAATGATAAAAAGATTTGCGGGATTTTGGCTGAAGCGACTGAAACAAAATCGGGTTTAGCGGTCATCGTCGGCATCGGCATCAATTTGCAAAACTCAAACTTTCCGCCTGAACTGAACGAAATAGCAACTTCAATCGAATCACAAACCGGACAAAAAACCGACGTTGAAGTGTTATTACAAGATTTGATTCAAAAATTATCGATACGCTACGAAGATTTAAATAATGAAGACGGCGCAGAAAAAGTTCGACAGGCTTGGGCGCAGCGTTCGTCATTTGCTTTTGGTAGGGAAGTAAAAGCCGTTTTAGGAAACGAAACAATTATCGGCACGACTCGCGGAATCGAGCTAAACGGCGCGTTGCGCGTGGAAACCGAAAACGGCGAAATTAATATTATAAATGCGGGCGACGTTACGAATTTGAGAAAAAAAATGTAGAATTGAACTTTTTAAGGCAAATGTGTAATTTGTAGTTGTAAGTTTTTTTAAATAATTATATGAATAATGAATTTGATATTGACCCTGAAGATTTGGAATTTGAAGATTTTAATGACGAGTTAGAGGATTTTGAAGATTTTGAAGAGGGCGAATACGGGGAAGTGCAAATGCGAACCGCCGTTTTGTCAAAAAACAATATGTTTGCGCTGCTTTGCGTCAAAACTGCGTTGGAAGGCGGTGCGATTTGCCGCGTTGATCCACGCGAGGTAAATCCCGCAGTCCAGATTTATGATGATCCCGAAAAAGCACTAAAATCTTTCTCGATGAGTTTGCAGACAAGCAAACAAAATGGCTGGCAGATCGTTTATGAAGGCTTGCCGCTGCAAGGATAATCCGGTTAATGGTAAATCTAAACGCTTATTAGATATAGATTTACAATTAACGATTGATAATGATCTTAACAATCGACATTGGTAATACAAACACGACCTTTGGCGTTTTTGAAGGTGAAAATCTTGTAAAAAAATGGCGGCTTTCAACTGTCCGCGAAAGAACTTCCGACGAAATCGGGGTTATTTTGCGGCAATTTTTTTTGACAAGCGAACTTGATTTTAATAAACTTTCCGCAATAATAATTTCCTCCGTTGTGCCACAACTCAGCTTTGTTTTTCGCCAAATGTGTGAAAGATATTTCGGGATTAGCGCAATTTTCGCCGATCATAATTTCGATTTCGGCTTCAAAATAAATTACAATCCGCCGTCGGGTGTTGGAATCGACAGACTCGTTGCGGCTTTCGCGGCGGTTCAAAAATATGAAAAGCCGTGCATTATCTGTGATTTCGGCACAGCCACGACGATTGACGCGGTTAATTCAAATTGTGAATATCTCGGTGGGATTATCGCGCCCGGAATGAATGTTTTATCCGACGCACTGTTTCAAAAAACCGCGCAGCTTCCAAAATTGGAAATCAAAAAAACTGCAAGTATTTTCGGAAATTCGACTGTAAGTTCAATCCAATCGGGCATTTATTTCGGCTATGCAGGTTTGGTTGATAACATTTTGCGGAAAATGATCGAGGAATTTGGTGAAAAACCAAAAATTATCGCAACCGGCGGACTCGCGTCAATAATTTCGGAGAGTTCGGATCTGATAGAGATCACGGACGAAAATTTGATGCTTGAAGGCTTGCGGCTCATTTATGAAAAAATAAATGTTTAGGCTTTTTATTTTAAGAAACTAAGGCTGTGAAGATTCAAAAGCCGAAATTGGGTCACTTCAAAAATATAATTCCAGTGGTTTGAGTCGATTTATTTTGCTATAAATAAATGAATCGACTTATTTTTGTCTAAATAAAATGTTGTCAGAATATGATTTCTGGCAACATTTTTTATTATCTGGTAATCTAAAATCATAATACCAAATAAAAAACGAGGAACATTTTAATTAAGTTCTTTTTATGAGTATTTTATTCGTTGGACTGAATGGTATTTTTATTTGACAAGCAAAAATCCGTCGTGAAATAAGGCTTTACGGAGTTGTGCAAAAATAAATTTGACGAGCGTCAAATCAACAGAATTAAAGTTTTATTTTTTTGTAATTTGTTAGTTATTAACCGTATTAAAGGAACAACAACAAATTAATAAGGAGATTTTAATGCAAGGGTTAAAATATTTCGTTTCGTTTAAAAACCGAAACGAGCATAGAATATTACTTCAAGTTTCAATTTTGTCGCTATTGTTAGTAGCGAATCTGTTAGTTTCGTCTTCATCGGCTCAAACTCGTGATGACATTGATGATACGGAAAACTCGATTATTGCTCAACCTGTCACCAAATCTGACTTGCAAAAGGAAGAAAAAGATGTCAAAAGACCTTTTATACCGACAAATGTTTGCACTCCGACAATGACCGTAACGGAAGGAGATTTGTTTCCCGGTGGTCCCGATTCATTTAATTTATCGGGCGGACCCGGAACGATCACAATAAAACATATTAACGCCGGAACCGGTTTACAATCACTAACTGTAGTGAATTCTTCGGGCAACTCGGCGGTCAACATTCCTGATTTTACATCCGGCACTTATGAACCGGTAGTAGTAAATTTTAATCAGATCATTTCAGGTTATGCGATGGAATTTTCATTGCGGGTGGCAAGTACTTATCACGCTGCTAATATCAGAGTGCGCTGTAGCGAAACCTGCACCCCGCAAATAACAATAACGGAGGGCGATCTTTTACCCGGTGGAATAGTTTACTTTAACGCATCGGGTGGACCGGGCAGATTAACGGTTGATCCGATAGATGCCGGATTGGGAATAAAAGTTTTGACTTTGGTGGGAGAACCGTTTAATGCCATAGTAAATGTTCTGCCATTCGAGCCGGGAACTTTTTCGCCGGTCGAGGTGGAGTTTGCAGTGATTGATCCGAATATGCCGGTCGATTTCCGTATGCGGGCGGCGAGCACCTACTACGCGGCTAATATTCGTGTGCGGTGTGCCGCCGGCAATCAATGAAATGCAACCAAGAACTTTAAAGTAAAAAGGTGATGTTCAAGACTTTAGCATCACCTTTTTTTATGTTACTCCAATAAATTCTTAAAATGATAAATTTTTTCAAGATGCTTTTGACTCGTATCTTTGCCTAAAAAATAAATTAGTGAAATAAACAATCAAACCGACAAATGCAACCACTAAAATTGCCAAACCTTCCTTTCTAAAATCAACATTCATCAATAGCCAAATAATCAATATCAGTGAAAAAAACGAAGCGAAAATGCCGAATGGTATTAAAAACTTGGCTTGCGGTGCATTTTTTCGCCATCGAAAAACAGGAAGTGAAGCACAAGTCGTGGCGTAAACCAAAAGTCTTGTAATGGTGGCGATAGCCAATGCAGACAGGAATGAAGATTGAATTGTCAGTATTAAAATTACGGCGGAAGTTACAATAATAGATAGATAAGGAGTTTTAAATCTTTCGTGGGTTTTAGCCAGAATTTGCGGCAATTCTTTTTGTTCAGCCATCGCAAAAGGCAGACGCGAAGCCGCTAAAATTCCTCCGTTCAGATTTCCCAAAATCGAAATTAAAGCACCGATAGCAATAAAAGCAGCACCAAAACTTCCGAGAAATTTTCCGGCAGCATCAGTCAGCGGTCTTTCGGATCGAGCGAGTTCGGGCAAAGTTCCGATAGCAACAATTTGAATAATGATAAAGAGAACCGCGCAAAAAACTAATGCCGTCAAAAGTGCGAACGGCACATTTTTTTGCGGTTCTTTGGTTTCCCCAGCCGGAATAACTGCGGCTTCAAACCCGACGTAAGCATAAATCAAAAGCAACACAGCTTCGGAAAATTTGCCGTATTCAGGAGATTCGGCAAAACTGAAATTTGCCGGTTGGATAAAAAACATACCGATTGCGGCAAATAGCAGTAAAGGGATGATTTTTCCGACGGTGAAAATATTTGTCATCAAGGCTGATTCGCGGACTCCGATAAAATTGACAACGGTTAAAACTAAAACGACCAGAGTTATAATGAAAATTCGCGGAAAGCCTTGATTTGCGGATGGAAAAAAAAAGCCTAAATAAATCATAAAAGCATTACAATTTGCCGCAAAAGTCGCCACTCGGACAACCCAATAAAGCCAACCGACTTCAAATCCGACCACCGAACCAAATGCTTCTCTGGCGTAAAGATACATTCCGCCGGTTGACTCGAAACGGCTGGAAACTTCGGCGAAACACAGGACGATAAATGCCACAATGACAGCACAGGCAATGAACGCAAACAAACTGTAACCTCCGATCAAAGCCATAACTTTTGACGGAAGTAGAAAAATTCCTGTCCCGATAATTGTATTTATGGCAATCGCGGTCAAATCCCAGCGACTTATTCCGCGAACTAATTTTTCGTCCATCATTTCTTGTATCCTAAATTTTTGCTTTTCTGGCTTCTGCTTTTCGTTTATACTCTGTAAAATCTTTCCCGTAAAGACTTCCCAAGGAGATTTAATTCAAAATGAAAAATTTTTATGCGTTTTTTTTATGTTCAATCTTATTCTGTTTATTTTTTGTTAGTGCTGAGGCGCAAACAAAACGTTCAAAAATGACAAAGCCGCAAAAAAGTTATGAATCATTTATAGTTGAACAAAACCCGAATTTGCAAACGATTTTAGATAATGCGGTCGACGCGACGATCAACAGTTTTATGCCGAAAAAAATAAATCCGGGTTTTATTGCGGCGACGTTGATTGATTTGCGCGATCCTGACAATCTGAGAATGGCTAGTTATCGCGGCGATCAGGGAATTTATCCGGCAAGCGTTGTGAAAATGTTTTATATGACGATGCTTGAGCAATTGTTGGAAAACGGCAAGGTTAAACTCACGCCTGAACTTGAGCGCGGATTGCGCGATATGATCGTTGATTCTTCAAACGAAGCCACCCAATATATTTTGGATGTTTTGACCGACACTTCCAGCGGCGGGGAACTAGCCCCAAAAGAATTTAAAGTCTGGTCTTACAAACGCAATGCGGTCAATCGTTATTTTACAAATTTAGGTTACACGAATATCAATGTCAATCAAAAAACATTTTGCGAGGATGCTTACGGGCGCGAACAACAGTTTCGCGGCTACAACGGCGAAAACCGCAATATGTTGACAACCAATGCAACAGCGTGGCTTTTAACGCAAATCGTTTTGAGAAAAGCCGTAACACCCGAACGCTCGAATCAAATGATGAATTTGATGAAACGTGATTTTAACTCGGCAACTACGGATAACGACGATCAGGCGCACGGTTTTACGGGAATTGCACTGATAGAAAGAAAAATGACGGATGCCAAACTTTGGTCAAAAGCCGGTTGGACCAGCAAAACGCGCCACGATGCCGCATATATTGAAACTCCTGACGGTCGGAAATTTGTACTGGTTGTGTTCACTGAAAATATGGCGAATGAACGCGATATTATTCCGGGAATTGCAGGTAAGGTCTTGGACGATTTGAAAAAATAAAACTCCGCTAATTTGATTGAATCAATAAAGACGCTTTTGAAAACCGAGTCCGATTTGCAGAATGATGAGAATTAAAATACTTCCCAGCAAAATAAACATTCCCGAACGCAAATCATTGAAGCGGTTAGACATAAAACCGATAAGCCAGGTCGTAAAAGCCGCTCCCAAAGTTCCGCAGATAAAGAACGGCGTGGCACGGCGCGATGCCGACGCGCCGAATGTTTTTGTGAAGCGCGACATATTGGTCGGAAAAATCGCCGACGTGCCGAAACCCGCGATTGATGAGCCGATAGCAAGCGTTACGACATCTTTCGCAAAAAGCAGGATCAACATTCCGAGAAAAATAGTCAAAAGGCTCAAAAGAAGCATTTTACTGTCGTTTAGAAAACGAAAAAACACAGGTGCGACACCGCGCCCGACAACGAAAAAAACAAAAAACAAAAATATCGGTGGAAATAATTTCATCGACGCATTATCTTCGATTCTTTCCGTGTAAGTTTTCAGCCAACCGCCGATTCCGCTTTCAAACCCGACGTGAATAAAATTAAACGCCGCAATCGCCCAGGCAATCGGATTTGTCCAGATCGGAACAGAAAAATCATCTGCCGTTTCATCATCTGAAGATGGTTTTTGCTCGATATTTTTCGGAATAAACGCGAGTCCCAATCCGGTTGTAAAAAGTAAAACCGCGAGCATCAAGGTCGGTAATAAAATGTTCGTTCCCTGACTGAAAAAATCGACAAAAGGCTGACTCAATATAGCCCCGAAGCCCCAAAAAAAATTTACAATACTGAGCGCAGAAGCCGCACGCATCGGATTAAGCTCCAAGACCAGCATATTTATTGCCGGGAGTGTCAAACCGATGCCGAGCCCATTAACAAAAAATCCGAAAAGGCAAAGTTCATAACTGGCGAGGTTGAGCATTAAAACTCCGATTCCCATAAAAAAACAGCCGATTAAAGATGAAAACAAAAATTTATTTCGCTTCCCGAACCAATTTGTCAGAAGTGTTCCGATTAGCGAACCGGCAAATTGCGAAGGAAAAAAAATACCTGTTTTGGCATCGTCGAGCGCAAATTTGGCAGAAAGAATCGGTAAAACCTGACCGATTAAAACGGTGGCAATGCCCGCACCGAAAAATCCGAAGTGAAGCAGAATTTTTAGAATGCGTATTTTAGAAAATTTTTGCGAAGACATTAAAATAAAGGTAAGAGTTAAGTGATAAAAAATCAAAGGAGAAAGGTAAAATTCTCCAACTCGAACAATTACCATCAGGCATTCCGATAAAAATCATCCTTTGTTGGCAAATAACTAAAACCGCTTGAATAATTGCTAATTGAAATTTGATAATTAATAAATACCGCGCTGATAATCGAGCCATTTATCAATTATCCATTATCAACTTTCAATTATTCGGTTATTTTTTAGCCGGTCTTGCTTATTTTATTAGCTCAACATTTATTCTATTGAATCTGCCGTAAAAATGGTTTCTTTTACGCCGAAATTCAGTTATTCACGTCTTGCGATAACTTCGAGATATTCGGACTGAAGCTGCGTTGTGCCGTCGATTGCCTGATTATGTTTTGTCCAATGATTTTCAAGGTCTTGGCGCAATGCGTTTTGTATATTCGCATCGTCTGCGAGTGCATCGAAAGCCTTTTGCATCGGTCCGAAATATTGGCGGAAATGCTCGACCACTTCCAACGGCGAAAAAGGAAAATAAAAGTTAATCAAAACCGGTTTACATTGCAAATCGGCAATGCCGTCATTGAGCCGTTCCCGAACAATCGTTTCATCACCCCACAAAACCGGCGGCGGCATATTTGGCGGTGGCGGAACATACGAACTGACGATTTTGAACATCTGCCCGACAAAACTCGTTGGCAGCCAATTTGCCATTACGATTCGTCCACCCGAACGGCACACGCGAATCAATTCTTCGGAAACCTTGTCGGGACGCGGAGCAAACATCGCGCCGAACATCGTAATTACCGACTCAAAACTGCCATCATCAAAAGCCAAATCTTCGGCATCACCTTCTTCAAATCGGCAATTCAATCCTTCACTTTCGGCATTTTCCCGCGCTTGTTCGACCAAATTCGGCGCAACATCTATTCCAGTCACATCCGCCCCAAAACGAGCTGCCGGAATCGCGGTGCTGCCCGCGCCGCACGCTACGTCAAGAACCCTTTCGCCGTCTTTCAAATTTAATCTTTCAACAAACTCCGCCGCTCCCGGCAAATATGCTTGAGCAATCTGCCCAAAATCTCCCGCCGACCAAGTTGCTTTCAATTTAGTTTTCAAAGCCTCCATTTCTGGAGAAAGTTCTGTTGTCAGTTCATTCATAATCTGCCTCATATTTTTTTATTGTATAGTAAAAACACTCAAACGCCGACATTTTGCGACTTATTACCCTGATGAATCTCCTGCAAACTTCTGACTTCGATTTTCGCCTGTGATTTCTTCGTCGCAATGGCTTCGCTCAAGACTTTTATTCAGCAAATCTATTTCATTTTATTCAATATATATTTCTCGAACCAGAGAGGCACGGAATCGGTTTTGATTTCGAGTTGTTCGGCATCGGTTATTTCTGCCAGCAATAGCAGTTCGCTTCCCGAATTGTCGAAAATGTAGGCGCGGTTTGTAAATTTTACGGCTTTCCAGAGCAAATCTAAAGAACGAAAATAGCGAGTCGTGATCTTGTCTTTCGGCACGTCGTGTCCGCCTGTTTTGACGCGATATTTAACGCGGGAAATGTTAATTTCGGGATTGTCGGTAGCGACAAAATAAAGGTAATTTCGATAACCGGTCTGCCGCGATTTTTCGAGCAGTCGCACTTTGTCGGGCGCAGACATCACGGTTTCAAAAGAAAATGATTTTCGCGTAAGGATAAGTTTTTGACGAATAAAATCCGCCGCGACCGAAGCGAAATATGAATTTACCGAAACGTCGTGAAAACTCAGACGATTATCGGTAAATCGCAAATATTCGGCTTCATCCAAAAGGTCGGCTTTTTCCAAAAGCGTCGAACTTTTGAAAAATTCGAGAATTTCCGACTCATCGGTTTGCACTTCAAACTCGCCCAAATCTAAAAAATCGAATTGTTTGATCGAGGCTTCGATTTCGTCAGGATTAACATAAACGCCCAGAAGTTCGCGGCGAATGACCGATTTAATCGTGCTTTTGCCCGAACCGTTCGGTCCGGCAAACATTCTCAGTCGCGGCGTGAATTCGAGCAGATTCATTTAATTTTAATAATTTGCCCTTTCCGGGTTTTTACAAAAGGCGCGTTCTGCTGAATAATTTTCGATGTTCCGTCCGGGAAAACTTCCTTGATAACGCCGTTCTCCGAAACCAAAACGCTGCTGCCCGAAGCCAACGCCTGCCAATACGCCTGCTTGACCGCCGCTCCCGCCAATTCGGGAATATGTTCTTCCAGATAATCAATCGCTTTTTCGTTGTTTTCCATAGCTTTAGATATAACGGATTTTATTTTTCAATTCATCGGCGAAATAACTCATTTCAAATCGTCCGGCGAACTAATCAAACCGCGATTAACGGCTTCGGCGATGCCGTAGGCTTTACGAAGATTGGCACTGTTATAAATTTCGAGGTAAATTTCCTGTTCGTTTTCTTCAACCTTTCTGATCGTTCCGCTTTGAACTTTATCCGACAACTCGCCCATTCGTTCGGCTTGCTCTTTCGGAAGTTTTAATTTAGCCAATCCCAAAACGTCTTCATCAGACCAACCCGCAATTAACTTCTCGTAATCTGCCGTTTCCGCCGAAAAATCATCTTGCAACCGGTCGGTAATAACTTCTTCCACGCGCCGATGCTTTTTCTCAGCCAACTTGCTGAAATTGCGATAAAGATTTTCAGGTAAATTTAGCGTAACTTCCATAATTGAAATTTTAGCACAGTTAGCGAAATCACCCTTTTATATAACAATTTGTTCAGTTTTTATGTAAAATAACATTGATTTTCTGATGATTCTTTTTATATTTGTCATAATTTTGAATCTGCAGCTTAAATTAATTTTTGTCCATTAATATACAAAATTAATTGACTTCAATATAAAATGTAAATAAATTCTACCTTTATGAAAACCTCTCTTATTGAGTTATTGGATTTAGAGTTAGCTTGGAAACGAGTAAAATTAGATATATC
>JANMAA010000178.1:0-12125 GCA_031359215.1 Acidobacteriota bacterium
GAACAGATCGCCTTCGGTTACAGTTGTTGTTGGAGTGCAAACATTACGCGGAGTTGGTGTTGGCGTAGCCGTCGGAGTCGGAGTAGCTGTTGGCGTTGCGGTCGGAGTCGGGGTAGCCGTTGGAGTTGCGGTCGGTGTCGGGGTAGCCGTTGGAGTTGCGGTCGGTGTCGGAGTAGCTGTTGGAGTTGGAGTTGCTGTTGGTGTCGGAGTCGGCGTAGCCGTTGGAGTCGGAGTTGGAGTCGGAGTTGGCGTTGGTCCGTTGCATGTTCCCGTTCCTTGCGGACAGGTAGTGCTGAAATTCCAGGACACCTTCAAACCGTCTGACAAACCGGCGGTGTTGCAAGAGAACGTTGATACATCAGCGGGACCGCCTGCGCCTGTTCCTTTTTGCAGACCGACGGTAGCGGAAGCACCGGTGCCGTTAAGTGTTCCATAAACATAATCAATCTGATTTGTTGTTTCATACAGCCGAATTTCAAAGTTTAGCGGTAAGCCTCCGGTAAAGTAAGTTGCTCTCCACTCGATATTGAAAATGCGATTCGGAGCCGAACCGCTGACCGACGTGAAAATACCACTTCCGACAGCGTCCGTTCTCAAGTCATCCCAATGCGGCATAATCGGATCAGTCAGCACAGCGGCAGGCAACGGACAGACATTGGTAAATGCCGTGCTGTTGCTGGTAAATTGCAAATTACCGTTCGAACTGACGTTAGCAGCAGTAAATGGTGCTCCGTAATAGCTAAATGAGAATGGCAGAGTGATGGGTGTCGTTACATCATCACCTGCGTTGCCCGTATTGACTGTTCCCGGAACTATAGTTTGTCCCGCCATAGTCGTAAATGTATAGCCGGTTCCCTGTGTCGAGATATTTACCGGAATTATATCACCGTTGCTCATCGTCAAGGTCGCGGCGATGCTTGTGCCGCACGCAAAGTTACTGGCGATGCTGACCATAAACGGGGAAGCATTAGAACTTGTACTATTGGCGGCAATGGTTCCGAAACTCTGGGTGGCGTTTAGAATTGTTACACCCGGAGTCGAAGTTGACAGTGTTCCCGTAACAGCCCCGGCAGTTCCGGTACAACCTTCATTGCTGACTGTTAATGTTAAAGCATTACAGGAATTGGCTGTCGGAGTACCTACTAAACTCTGGCTGGCGAGTGCCAAACTAGCCGGCGTAATAAATCCGGCTTTCGGAACGACCACGCCGCGAACATCGGGATTACCCGATCTGTTGTCTTCCCAACTCGTATAGAAGTTAGTGTTGTCGGCGACGGCGGTATCATAATCGCCCATATATGTCCCGTTGATGACCGGATCAACTCCGACTACGACCGGATAATCCGAATTACTGATCGGGAAATTACAGCCGAAATTAACTGTCCCGCCGGAAATTGTGGCGGTTCGACCCCAATACTCGATTCTGTTGTTGGTCGCGCTGCGTCGTCTGTCGTGGAAACCGACAAAAAGTGCTGTTCCGTCGGGAGTAACTGCTAGTGCCGGCTGCCAGTTGTCGTTTGTTCCGGCATCCGTATTGACACGAACCGGTGCGCTCCAGGTTGTTCCGTTATCGGTTGATTGACGGAAAAAGATGTCTGCTCTGTCAACTCCTGCCGGATTGTCGGGATAAACCGTATAAAGATTGCCGCTGACCGGATTTACGACAAGCTGCGGGAATGTGCTGGAACGGAACGCGCCGAGTCCCAAGTCACCATTGACACCTGCCGAAAGAATCGGTGTTACCGTCGTCGCCGCCGCAAAGGTTACGCCTTGGTCGGTGGATCGGCGGATTGAAATCGTTGTGCCGCTCAACCATTCAAAATAAACTGAATGATCGGGACCAACGGCGACTTGTGCGCCTTGTCCGCCGGCAGCGATTGTGACAGCACCTGAAGGTCCCCAGGTTAAACCGTCATCGGTTGAACGGGTCAGTTGCATTCCGCCCGGAGCTCCGAAGTTACGCCACGCCATATAAGCGTTTCCGTTACCTGCTCCGGGAAAATTATCTATTGCCAGCCACTCTTTGTCCTGATTGCCGAGAGCACCTGCTAAACCGGGTGTCGCGTTGATCGGCGCACCATATGTAACACCGTTATCGCTCGAACGATAAATATTCAACTTGTCATTATTGTTGAAGTTAAGCGTTCCCATCATTATGGTGCCGGTTGTATTATTACGAGCCAATACCGGGTCTCCGGCATCGCCTTCCGCATCATTCGGAAGTGTGCCCCGGTCGGTATAGCTTCCTCCGGCATCAGATGAAGTGCCGTAACCGGTGAAATGTGACTGTCCACCGATAAACGATCCCGAATCGTTGAAACCACCGACAATATTTCCACCTGTACCCAGCACGATCGAGGTTTCACTCTGCGTGTTTTGTGTAGTGAGATCGGCGGCAGGATTATTAACCAGCGGATTCATAAAAGAACTTGTCAACGGTCCTGTTAAATCCGGTTTTCGGGTAAAAGATTTGATAGCTCCCGCGTAACTTGCGGCTTCAAAATCAAATGGCTTAACAACACCGTCAATTTTTTTCGCACCGGCGATGCGCTCGGTTCTCATTTGGTTACCGGCATCCATCTCGTCAAAATAGTCGGAATTGAGGATAGCAAGTGCTTCCTCTTTGGTTGTCATCTCGGATGTTCTATTTTCATCCTGCATTTTAGCCGCCGGTTGCCAAAGAAACAGACTTGCCATTCCAAAAAGTGCAACCACGGGTAAAAGAAGTAATAATCTTCGAGTTTTGCGACTTGGTAAGCGCAAAAACTTTTTAACATTTTTCATTTTAGCTCTCCTAATTTAAAATTTGCTTTTCAACCTGTAAAGCGTAAAAGAGTGGCAAATTAGCCGAAAAATAAATTGAATTTTTTTGTTTTCGACTAATCTGTTTGAAAAGTAGATTGATTGTAATGCCGCCACCTCGGGGTTATTAGGATATTGCATTTACATCCTAAACTTCAGTAAAATTTAGCTGTTTTAAGTCGTTCCTACTGAAACCGGCTGACACGTTGTCAATCGGACAGCTAACTAACACTTGGCGTTACACTTTTCAAACAGTTTGTTGGATAAATTTAATGTAAATTCACCTTACTCCGATTTTATATAGGGTAAAAGCCGTTTGCCTAAACAAACATACCCGATGTGTATGACGTTTGGCAGGGGGCAAAGAAACCTTATCTGCACATCGCGCCTGCGAACTGAAAGTCAACTACTACTAAAGACCGTAGTTGAGCAGTCAAAAAAATCTAATAAAACGAGTATTCCATTCTTACTTTGGAAAGCAAGAAAAGCGATGGAGTTGGTTTTATTATCAAATTGCGCCGATGAGTGGAATTTTCATCGGACAAAAAATGAGAATCGTAATAGTTCATTATTGCAATGCAATTGGTAATTATTTTGCAAAAACGGTTGTGCAAAATAATCACCTAAACGATTCTTCAAAATTAAGATACAAATGTGGTTAAATGTAAATTAAAAATACCAAAGTGTCAACCTTTTTTTTATAAAAATCTGTAATATATTTAAAAAAATGATTTTAGAAGTCTTTTTTAACTAAAATCGGAATCTAATAATTCTGACTTTAAAAACCTAAGTTCTAAAAATGCCTAATAAAAGCAGAAAAACTATCGTCTTATTCGGAATTAAAAGACTGATTATTAAAAAAATCAAATACTTGACGTTGCGCTGAATAATCGCAATCATACAAGAGTTTAGTTTTTTCGATGTGATTATTTTTGCGAACCAAGTTGAATAAAATTGCAACAAAGATAATGGTTAGTAATTGCTTGATGTCATCGATTACAAAAAAATGATTGACTTAAATTATCAAAAACTATGAAACATATTATTTCATTTCTGAATTCCGGTTTGTTAGCCGGTTTGTTAGTAGCTTTGCTTCTGACTGCTCCATTGCAGTCTTGTGCAAGTAACACGGTTTCTTCAACCGATATGACGGTTGAAAACCCGCAAATTGATAATCTGGAGATTGAAGATTCAATTCAAACCGATCAAACCAATACGCCAAAGAAGAGTAAAAAGAAAAGAAAAGTGAAAGAAAAACCAATGAACAATAAACTCGTTGAAGTTCCTACAGGGATTTGGGGAGCGAACGGCATTATTTTGAATGTCGAAAAAAGTAGCGCAGCCATTCAATACGAATGTGCCGACGGTATTATCGAACAGCCTATAAAAGTCGATGAGAAAGGGAATTTTGAGGTAACCGGATTTCATATTCCGCAACGGGGCGGACCGATTCGGGTAGATGCTAAACAAGTCAGGCAACCTGCTTTGTTTGAAGGTAAAATTACCGGCGATAAAATGACTTTTAAAGTAACTTTGACGGAATCTAAGGAAGTGATCGGTGATTTTATTTTGGAACACGGTAAAACACCGCGACTCCAAAGATGTTATTGACGACTTTTTGTTAATCTTTATGATCTAATCGAAGCCTTTTGATATTTGTTGCCCGACCTGTTTGTTCGTCAATTTGAATAACAACGGCACAAATCCAAACATTACCCTTGGCGTGGTCGGCGCGTCTGGCAGGGAATTTGGTGAAACGGTCGATAACGTGATCTTTGTCCATTCCGATAGCTCCGGCATAGCTTCCGGTCATTCCAATGTCGGTAATATAAGCTGTTCCGCTGTCCAAAATTCTTTCATCAGCCGTTTGAATATGCGTGTGTGAACCGACAACTGCTGAAACTCTGCCAGCCAAAAACCAACCCATCGCACATTTTTCGCTCGTTGCTTCGCAGTGCATATCAACAAGCCGAATTTTTACATTTTCAGGAATCGAATTTACCGATTCATCAGCAACTCGAAACGGATCAACAACATTCGGCGGCATAAAAACTCTGCCTAACAGATTTAGGACGGCAATTTTATATCCGCGAATTTCGCCGACGAACAAACCGCTTCCGGGCGTTCCATCAGGATAATTGGCGGGACGCAGCAAACGGGGATTTTTTTCGAGATAAGGAATTATTTCGTGTTTGTCAAAAATATGATTACCCGAAGTCATCAAGTCAATTCCGCTTTCAAAAAGTTCATTGGCAAGCGAAGGCGTGATCGAAAAACCACCCGCAACATTTTCGGCGTTCATCGTCGCTATATCGATTTTATATTCTGCTCGTATGTCGTCAATGCGGTCTAAAATTGCGCGTCTTCCCGGACGTGCAACGACATCGGCAATCATTAAAATATTCATATAAACTGAAAAAGTTTCAGGCTTCAAGTTAGATTAGCTCTATAACTTGAAACCTGAAACTCAAAAAAGTTGGCGACAGATAACCGGAAAGCCGTCCCAAACGATTGAATTGAACCTGTATGTTACAGGTGGGTGACTTTCTGCTTTTCAAAAAAAAAGCATCAAAGCCGAATTCTATGGCAGTTCTTTAACTTTGAAAGATTGCACCGAACCTCGGCATCTGTCTCCCGTATATTCAAGTGTTGGCTCAATTATTATGGCGTTCAGTAACGAACTTTGCAGAAAATTTCTTTCGCCGTGAAAAGATTGTAACACACTTGATAAAAAGTAAAAAGTAAAAAGAAAATAGATAAGAATTATTTCAAATTTTTCACTGCTCGGTTTCAACTTCCTGTGGCACGGATTCTTTATGTTTTAGCACACGATCAAGCATTTCTGTGCACTCGGCACTTCGTGAAGCGAGTTGGGCATCGTTTTGTTCGGTATGATTTTTTAATTGGTGATATTCATCAGCGATATGAAGCGCGGCTAAAATCGCAACTTTAAGCGAATCAACCGTCAGTGTTCCGCTAGAAATTTCGCGCATTTTACCGTCAACAAATTCCGCCAGACGCATAATATATTCGTTATCGCCGTCCGAACGAATATTATATGTTTGATTATAAATTTCAACCCTGATAGATTGCGCCGTTGCGTCCGCTTTATCCTTGCTCCCGATCATACTTTATTACCTCTGAACCGCCGTCGCCACTTCCGGCAAAATGGTGGTCATCGCATCGAGCATTCCCTCAACCTTAAGCTGCATCGCGTCGCGCTCGGAAAGTAAATCTTCGACCTTTTCTTCAAGCCGCGATTTTTCCGCAAGCAGACTACTGACTTCGTGCCGCAATGAAGTCATTTCGCGTTCGATCTTATCTTTTTCTTCACGCATCTTTTTGGCGAATTCGATTGTTAAATAAATTTTGTCTTCAAGATGCGAAAATTTTTCCATGCCGGTTAATCCACCCATTTTTTTCTCCGCTAAATATTTTTATGTGAAACTTCGGTTTGATTATGGTAATTTTTTGCAAAAACTTCAAGTAATTTGTGAAATTTTTGTTAAAATCTCTGTTTTGCGTCAAAATTTAGCTGGAGATTTTCTAAAATATCGGCGTGAATTTGTTCGACATCTTCATCTTGCAAGGTTCTTTCATTGCTTCGATATTCGAGTCTGATCGTGATTGAACGCTCATCGTCGGCGATTCCTTTGCCTTCATAAATATCAACGAATTCGACTTTTTTCAATAACTCAAAGCCTTGATTTTTAATAATTTGCTTGATTTCCGCAAACGAAACACTACGTTTGACGAGCAATGAAACATCACGCTGAATCGAAGGATAAATCGGCAGCGGCGTGTAAATTACAGTTTGACGTGATGCCTCTAAAATCGTTTGCAAATCAACTTCCGCCACATAAATCGGCTGTTTGAACTTGTAAGTTTGCGCGATTTCGTCCGCTAAACGTCCGATTGTGCCGACAGTTTTGCCGTTCAATAAAATTTCCGCCGATTGACCTTTGCGAAGGTGTTTCACGTCTGTTGCGTTAAATTCCAAATTCGGTGCGTTGGTCGCGTCAAGCGCACTTTCGAGCGCACCTTTCGCGTCGTAAAAATCAAACTCATTTAACGACATCGCTTTGTTTTGCTGTGTTTCGCTGCCGGTAATGACCAAAGAAAACAACTCGCGTTCATTCGGCGTTTCGTTTTCTTTTGACGAAGCTGAAAAGACTTTGCCAATCTCGTAAAGCCGCAGATTGCGATTCTGAAAATTTAAATTCACGCGCACCGCATCAAGCAAACCCGAAAGCAAACTCGGACGCATCCGCACCACGCCTTCGATGATCGAATCTTGTAAAGTAACGAATTTTTCATCCAAGTTTTCATCAATAAATTCAGGAATTAGCGTGAAAGTTTCGTCAAATTTTGAATCAATAAAACTATATGAAATAGCTTCGTCAAAACCGAGATTTGAAAGCGTCTGCCGCAGATGAAATTTGCGCGTTTCGTTCGGCTGATATTCGCCCGCACCGAACGCAGGCGGCAATTCCTCGCCGATATTGTCGTAACCGACGATCCGCGCTAACTCTTCGACCAAATCTTCTTCGATATTCAAATCGTGCCGCCACGTCGGAGCAGTAAAAATCCGCGATTCGGGACTGATTTTCGAGTCAACACCGAGCGCGTTTAAGATTCGTAAAATCTCGTCAAATTTGACATCCAAACCCGTTAATCTTTTGACGGCGAATTCAATATCTCTCGATTCGATTTCGCTTTGCACGAATTTTGTCGGGTAAACGTCAACAAATTCGCCTGCGGTTCCGCCCGCAAGTTCGCAGATTAATTCCGTCGCACGATTTGAGGCGCGAATCAAATTTTCGATGTCAACGCCGCGCTCAAAATGATGGCTGGCTTCGGTTGAAAGTTTAAGTTTGCGCGAAGTTTGACGAATCGAATCGCGTTTGAAATAAGCGACTTCGAGCAAAACATCGGTCGTTTCGTCCGTGATCGAAGAATCGAATCCGCCCATCACGCCGCCGACCGCGACGGGTTTTTCCGCGTCGCAAATCATCAGCATCGTTTCATCCAATTTGCGCTCGACTTCATCCAAGGTCTTAATCGTTTCACCGGATTTTGCACGGCGCACGACGATTCGGTTTTCGGCTAACTTATCCAAATCAAACGAGTGCATCGGATTGCCGAGTTCGTGCATAACGTAGTTCGTAATGTCTGCGACATTATTAATCGAACGCTCGCCAACCGCTTCGAGCCTTTTAACTAACCAATCAGGCGACGGCGCGATTTTGACACCGCGAATCACACGCGCAGTAAAACGATGACACAAATCCGCGTCTTCAATCGTGACAAGCCTTGAGTCTTGAGTTTTGATTCTTGATTCTTCGTAATTCGTAATTTCTAATTTTGAATTCGTAATTGTCGCAATTTCACGCGCAATTCCTAGATGCGAAAGACAATCACCCCGATTTGAGGTCAGATCAATATCAAACACAAAATCGTCGCCGTGTTCGTGAATTCCTTCTACTGCCAAGCCGACATCCGTCAATTTTTTCGCCAAATCTACGGGCGGCAAACTTATTTCAACTAAATTTTTCAGCCAGTTGTAACTAATATTCATAACAAAATTCTAAATCGTTTCGGGCATTTCCGACAAATCTTTTTCACCTTCCAAAACTTCCGCGCCTTTGGCGATTTTTTGCGCCATCTGGTCGAAAATAAAGAAGTGAAACGGGTAAGAACCATACCAATAGAGCAACCCGAACAAGCCTTTCGGCGCAAAAATGGCGGTTTGGATTAACTGCGTTTTGCCGTTTTTCGGGACGGCTTCAAATTGCAGCCACGCTTTGCCGGGAACTTTCATCTCTGCTCTCAAAAGTATAAATTGGTTAATTTTCAAATCTTCGACGCGCCAGAAATCGAGTTCTTCGCCGATCAAAACTTCGGTCGGGTGACGGCGACCGCGCGAAAGTCCGGGTCCGCCAACGATTTTGTCCATCAAACCGCGCAATTTCCACGCCCAACCCCACGCGAGCCAGCCTTTGTCGCCGCCGATTGACGTGAAACTTTTGTAAACCGATTCTGCCGAAGCGTCGGTCGTGACGGTGCGAACTTCCTTGAAAATTCCTTCGCGGTCGGTCATTCGATACGTCGGCGCGTCATCGCCGAACGAACCGCTCCAGCGAGTTTCGACGGCTTTTTCGTTGATTTTTGATAACGCCAACGCGACGGCTTCGCGGTAACTCATCGGCTTGATTTCGGGGAAATATTTTTCGGCTTTGGTCGTGTCCGCCAAAACCGGATTAATAATTCCTTTGACGAGCGGCACGGCGAGCGAATTCGGAATCGGTGTCACGAGTCCAACCCACAAACCCGACAAAAGCGGTGTTAAAACCGGCACGGGAATTATAATTCGTTTCAAACCGCGCACGTCCGCAAAAATTTCCATCATTCCGCGAAACGGCAAAACGTCCGCGCCGATGTCCACAATTCCGAGCGGTTCGCGCTCCAAAGCGGCGATTAAATATTCGATCACATTCCGCACCGCGACCGGCTGAACTTCGTTTTTCACCCAGCGCGGCACGATCATTATCGGAATTCTTTCCGTCAAATAACGCACCATTTCAAACGAAGCCGAGCCTGAACCGATGATCGGACCGGCGCGAAATTCAGTGGTTTTTCCGTCTTTGCGAAGAATCTCGCCGACGGCGGCGCGGCTTTTTAAATGTTCCGATTCATTATTTTTCGGCAGCAGTCCGCCGAGATAAATTATTTTCCCGACAGTTTTGGCGGCGCGGGCAAAATTTTCGGCAATCGTCTTTTCGCGCTCGGCAAAATCGCCGCCTTCGTTCATCGAGTGAACCAGAAAATAAGCCGCGTCAACGTCTTTGACAGCGCGTGAAATTTCTTCGCGGTTTTCGAGATCGCCGGTGAAAACTTCAACTTTCTCAAACCATTTGCGCCCTTCGAGCCGCCGCGCATCCCGCACAAAAACGCGCACGCCGTAACCTTTTTCCAAAAGTTTCGGAATCAGCCGTCCGCCGATATAACCTGTCGCGCCTGTTACTAAAATTTTCACAAATTTAATTACCTAAATACCGACTCCGAAACCCGTGTAAGGTCTTTTGTAAGGCGCGTGAAAAGCTAACACGATGTCTTCTTTCGGAATGCCTTTTTCGACCAGTTCATTGATAAAATCGTAATCAGTCAAGTTTTGCTGAATCCAAATTTTTTCATCTTTGATGTCAATATGAATCGGACTTCCAAAAGTTCTTTTATAACCTTCCCATCCGACAAACAAAACTTGGTAATGATCGTTTTTCGTGTCGAAAATCACCTGTGTTTCAAATTCGTCTGCCTTTTCTTCACCCAAACGGCGCGGACGCGCAAATTCGGTTAAAACTTCCTGAATTACCTGACGATATTTGTCTATCTTATCCATTTTGTAATCACCTCATCATTGGGATTATAAACCAAAATCCGAAGTTTATGTTTGCTTATCGAAGCCGAGATAAATGCGTCTTGAAAAAATGTTTCGTAAGTGTCAATCGGCACAGCTAAATACAGAAATCTATTCGGCTGTTTGATTTCAAGTGCGTCCTGATAATTGAGAAATTGACCTAAAGCGGTGTGAAATTCCGAAATATCCGAATTTCCGGCGAAACTTTTCACCTCGACGGCAATTTTTTCACCGTCTTTTTCCGCGGCAAACATCTTTTCCGCGCCCAAATCAATGTAAAAATCAACTTTTAAGCTGATTCGCAGATGCAGCGGATCGTCCGTTATCGTCCAACCTTCTTTAATCAGTCCGTTTTTAACCGCATCGTGAAATAAATCTTTCGCCGGCATAATTTAATCCTCAATCTTAATGCACTTTCCAAAAATCGAATTCGCACCAATCCATCCGTTGATTCGTCCGCGATTGTTGCCGATTTGAAACCGTGCGCCCTGCATCGCTTTAATCAAATGCAGATATTCATTGCCGTTCACCTTGCACAAAACTATGTCGCCTTTTTCCAATTCGGCAAAATCCGCAATCGGCTCAACAGTGCAAAGCTGTCCCGATTCGATCTTACCCTTCATCGAATGCCCGCGCGGACGAAACGAAACAGTTTCGCCGTTTTTCAATTTTGCAATGAAAGGAGTTGCCCAACCCATTATTATTTTAAAGGTTTTAATTTTCAAACAAATTATCTTCCAAAAATATTTCGCCTGAATTTACAGGAGGATTAGGAAAATGAACCCAGTGTGTTGGCGGCGGATAAAGCCCGTAACCGTCCAAGTCCTTAAACTGTTTCCCATCCCAAAAGCCTACTGCATATTCATATCCCAAGTTTTTAGTTGTAGTTCGTCCAAAAGTCAAAACAAATTTTGATACTTTCTGTTTTTTTAACTTTTCAAAATGTTCTGATTGACCAAGATTATTTTGGCTTAAAAACTCATATAACTCATTACCATCAATTAATAATTCAGGTTGCAGTATTTCAATATCAAACCAATAAGAAGTCCGTCCAAAGTGGAAAACAGGCTTTTCTAACTCAAACGAAAATAGTTCACCGGAATCTTCAATCATTTTTTCCTCTATAGATTAAATCATCTAAACTGCTCCAAAAATCTGACATCGTTCTCGAACAACAAAATAATGTCGTCGAATAATCAAAATCAAGCAGTTTTCTTTTAGTTCAAATCTCCCGGTGTTTCTTTATCTTTCGCAAACGAAACAATTTTATGACTGCTTTGAGCTTGTTTTTGACATAAATCTTTAAACATTGCATCAATATCGTAATCAAATTTTTCGGCGTATTCTTCACGGATTTTGTGAATTTCTTTAACGATTGGGTCAATCATTTGTTCCTTTCTCCTTTCCCAAACAAATTTTATTTCTCATCAAAAACTCTTTCCAACGGAGTTTTGCCGTTTTCGTCAAAGGTTGAGATTGGGGTCAACTTCGATTGTTCCAACTGTCGCGGGATTTTATCAGTTTCGATGTTTGTTGCAATTTCGTTGCCCCATTTGTCCATTTCGCAACCGCAGTTTGAACACGCGCCGCCGTTCGATGTTGCTTCTTTGAGTAAATCGGGAGTTCTGAATAACTCGGCTTTTGTTCCGCATCTCGGACAAATTAAGGGGCGCAGATTTACGCCTAATTCGCCTTTTCGATTGATCGTGTCAACGACGATTTTCAGCGCAAATTCGCCGATGAAGAGCGCGAAGAGAAAAAAGAAAAACAAAAAAACTACTAACATATCTCTATATTAGCGGAATTGTTCCAAAAATCGCACGTCATTTTCAAACATCAGACGAATATCGTCGAGCGAATACATCAGGGCGCACATTCTTTCCAAGCCGAAGCCGAACGCGAAGCC
>JANMAA010000194.1:0-3435 GCA_031359215.1 Acidobacteriota bacterium
CGCCGACTCCAACGCCGGGTAATGTTTGCACTCCGGTGACGACTGTAACCGAAGGCGATCTCTTCCCGGGCGGAATTGTTTCCTTTGGTGTAATGAGCGGTCCGGGTTCGGTAACGGTCGATCACGTCAATGCCGGAACAGGACTTCAATCCTTGACGGTGGTGAGTGCCACTAATGCGGTTATCAATATTCCGCCGTTCACGCCGGGAACACAGATGCCGGTGGTAGTGACATTTACACCGATCAATCCGGGATTGGCGGTTGATTTCATACTAAGAGCGGCAAGCACATTCCACGCGGCGAATATCAGGGCGAGATGTGCTCAGGTTTGCACACCGACAACCACAGTAACGGAAGGCGACTTGTTCCCGGGTGGAATTGTCTCGTTCGGCGTTATGAGCGGACCGGGATCAGTGACAGTCGATCACGTTGATGCCGGAACAGGATTGCGTTCACTAACGGTAGTTGGAACACCGACGAATGCAATCGTAATGATTCCGGCATTCACTCAAGGAACATTTATGCCTGTCACAGTAACATTCATCCCGATCGATCCGAATCAGCCGGTAGATTTCACGCTCAGAGCGGCAAGCACGTTCCACGCAGTGAATATCAGGGCACGATGCGGAGGAACGCCGCCGCCGATACCTGCACGAAAGTAAGGAAGTTTTCCTTATATAAAAGCATAGAGGTCGGGATGTTGAAGTTCAACATCCCGACCTCTTATTGAAATGCCTTCAAGACGATCGGTCGAATTGACGCAAAGCGTTTAGCCTAACTCACAAAATTAAATATTGAATGAAAATGGAGGCGTATTAGATTGCTTTCACAATCTTGCTGTCGGGATGACGATGTTCCGTTTTGTTCCAATCCCGATAAAGTTTTACAAGCCGATTTTGGGCTAAAACCGTGCGCGGATTTTGTTCCCCTTGCGAAATCTTTAAACTTTCATAGCTTTCCCGCAAAAGCGGCTCGGCTTCTGCATATTTCTTCTCTATCATTAAACATTCGCCCAACGCGCTCTCGGCAATTGCTACCCAGAAATGTTCCTTTGGCAACGAATCGGTGCGAAGTTTAAGGGCTTCGCGCAAAAGGTTTTCCGCTTCGTTTGTTTGTCCGATTTTTGCCAGACTCAAGCCTTTAATCATTAAAGTAGTCGGATAATGGTCGTAATGTTTGCCAAAACTTTCTTCATATATTTTCAGAGTTTCATCGGCTTTTTGAATCGCTTCACTATATTTCCCTTGAAAATAAAAAGAGATCGCTTGATTACGAAGATTATCGCCGAGCCAAAGATTGCTTTGAGAAAGGTTTTTACGAAAAATGTCTTCGGCTTCGCGCAAATCAGCATCTGCTTCCGCAAATTCGCTTTTTTCGGTCAAAAATCCACTTAGAACTGTCAGATTAAAAGCGAAAGTCGGTGTTTTGGCAAATCCGCTACGGCGTTGTTCTTCAACGCCCTCGCGCGCAGTTTGTAATGCTTCATCAAAACGTCCTTGGTCTGCTAAAGTCGAAGCCAAAACGCTTTGCGTTACGCCGTTGGTGAAATTTGCTTCATCTACGGACATCTGCAAATTGAGCGCAAGAGACTCACGGAAAAGCATTTCGGCTTCGTGTGAATCTCCTTGTGTGCGGCGCAGATAAGCAAAATTATTTAAACCGTCGGCTAATATTTCGGCTTTGATATTTCCTTTTATTTGCTCGTCGCGCAAACGCGGCAAAACCTGCCGATAAAGTTTCTCTGACCCATTCATTTCGCCGGTGCTAAAAATCAAAGTTGCTAAAACACTCAAACTTTCAATTCTTTTCGGATGATCTTCATTATATAGTTTTGTAGTCAAATCAACATATTCTTGTAGCAGTTCTCTGGCTAAAGCTAATTTGCCTTGACCCGCATATGATGCCGCGACAGTGTGCAGAAGTTCGGCTTTGACTTCCGGTTGATTGTCAAATTCGCCTTGTTTGAGTCGGTCGGCGGCTTCGTCCAAAACGTCATTGATAGTTGCTGCCTGTCCGCCTTTTTGCAGAGATTTGTAAATGGGATTGGAATATTTCAACATCCGTCCGAGAAAGACATTGATGCTTTCGGCTTTCTCTTTTTCCTTTTGCGTTTGCCGTGATTGCCAAAGCGTCGCCGCGATTCCGCCGATTAAACTCAAAAAAATCAATGTTGCCGCCAAAACTCCGATTGTGTTGCGTTTGACAAATTTCGAGGCGCGATATTTGAAATTGTTTTGACGCGCCACAACGGGCAAGCTGTTCAAATGCCGCTTGATGTCCTCGGCAAACTGTTCGGCTGTTTGATAACGCCGCAACGGTTCTTTTCGCAAAGCCATCAACACGATGTTGTCAATGTCGCCCTGTAACGATTTTGGATTTTGGATTTTGGATTTCGGATTTAAGTCTTGTTTTTCCGACTTTGGATTTTGGACTTTGGACTTTGGACGTAACCTGGACGAAGGACGAGTCGGTTCGGTTTCACAGACGACTCTGACAATTTCGGCGAGATTGTCGGTATCAAATTGATATGGTCGTTCATTCGTCAAAAGTTCAAACAAAACGATTCCTAAACTGTAAATATCGGATGCTGTCGTAATCGGTTTTCCGCGCATCTGTTCGGGCGAAGCGTAAGCCGGTGTCATTGCCAGAAACGCTGTGTCGGGTTGCAAAATGTCGGTTTTCGCAATATTCGGATTGATCATTTTGGCTAAACCGAAATCGAGCAATTTTGGTGTGCCGTCATTTGTAACTAAAATGTTGTTGGGTTTGATGTCCCGATGGACGATAAAATTTCGATGAGCAAATCCGACCGCTTCGCAAATCTGCGTAAAAAGGTGTAAGCGTTCATTGATGGAAAGATTTTCGCGTGTTGCAAATTCCAACACCGATACGCCTTCGACATATTCCATCACAAAAAAAGGCAATCCGTCGGGCGTTACGCCGCCGTCGAGCAGCCGCGCAATAAATGGATGATTTAAGGAAGCAAGGATTTCGCGTTCACGTTTGAAATAGCGCACGATTTCCGAATCGGGCAAGGCTTGTCCTAAAACTTTTATCGCCACTTGTTGAGAAAATTCGCCGTCATCGCGCTCTGCCAGAAAAACCGCGCCCATGCCACCGCGCCCGATTTCCATCACGATTTTGTATTTGCCAAGCGTTTTGCCCGCGCCGTTGGTCGCGCCGTTTGAGAGAATCGAAGACAAATTAACTGCCGGTTTTTCAATAAATTGAGTATCGGAATTGTGCGAGGCAAGTAGAGATTGGACTTCATTTAACAGTTCGGTATCTTCACCGCACTTTTCGGCAATAAATGTAGCGCGTTCATCAAACGGGCGTTCCGTTGCCGCTAAAAAAATCTCTTTGACATTTTTCCAATCATTTTCACGCATCTTATTTGAATAGGCGGGAGCGCAGACAGCCTTGTCTGCGTGTTAA
>JANMAA010000226.1:0-26358 GCA_031359215.1 Acidobacteriota bacterium
TCCGCGTTGTCCCAAAGGCTTTACACCCCGTCATTGCTAACGACGCATACTTTGGTAGAATCGGATTGGAAGAACAATCGGTGATGTCTAAACTTACGTTTAGCATCACAGCTAATCAAGCGACTTTCGTGTCGCACCAATTCAAGGGACGTTAGTAGGAAGGAATTTGTTGAAATGGGGGAAGAAATTTATTATGGGAATATTTCCGAGTGCGAAAGAGCGTCAATGAATCCGAAAACCTAAACTTGTATGAGAAACGCAGACGAAATAAAAAACCTCGTCCTTGATTTTGCCGGCTCGGACAATAGAGTGAGAGCGGTTTTATTGAATGGCTCAAGGGCAAATCCGAATCTTGAGCCTGACAAATTTCAAGATTTTGACATCCTTTTTGTGGTTGTCGATTTAGAAAGTTTTACCGCCAATCACGTCTGGATTGAGCTTTTCGGCAAAAAGATAATTTCGCAGATGCCTGAAGAAATGAATCCCGGAGAAAAGTATTCTCAGGAAAAAACGGTGAGTTTTGCCTACCTAATGCAGTTTGAAGATGGAAATCGGATAGACCTGACTTTGTTTCCTAAAAATAAGCTGAAATCGGCTTTTCAACCTGACAGTTTAACTGTTCTGTGGCTCGATAAAGATAACCTCTTCTCAAACATTCCGCCGCCGAACGACAAAGATTATCATATCAAAAAACCGACTCAAAAGGAATTTTTGGACGTTTGCAACGAATTTTGGTGGGTTAGCACATACGTCTCCAAAGGGTTGCTGCGAAACGAGATAACATACGCCAAAGAAATGCTCGAAACCATTGTCAGACCGATGTTTATGAAAATGATCGAGTGGAAGATCGGTGTTGAAAATGACTTTTCCGTTAATTGCGGCAAAGCGGGAAAGTTTATTAAAAAATATCTTTCGGAAGATTTTTATCAAGATATTTTAGACACCTATTCAAATGCCGACATCGAAGAAAATTGGAAATCCTTGTTGCTAATGACTGAAATTTTTCGACAAACTTCAATCGAAATATCTCAAAAACTTAATTTACAGCTTAATGAGATCGAGCAGGAAAATACGCTCGATTACTTGAAAGAACAATATAAAAACCGAGAAAATGCGGCTGTTTCTGATTCGTAAAATTTGTGACAAATGTGAAAACAAAATCGCATCAACAGCAAAAGAATTTGTTGCAACTGAAATCAAGAGTTATCACGGGAATTTGCCTGATGGGGCGATGGATCATCATTAAATTCGTGATTTAGACGAAGTTTCGTCCTTTTCTTTATAATTTTAGCTTTTGCAACATAAATTTGGTGATTGCGTATCTTTAGTGTTGCAAATTCGTCTTCGATTTGTTGGTCTTAACTCAAAAACGGTGAAGGAATATTTTCAACTACAATTCAGAATGGTAAACCGGACGTTGAGGGACGCGGGAATTTTACCGATTTTTGCGTATCCGATCTTTCTCGCGGGGTTTATTGCCGTTTCGGTTTATTTGTTCGGAAAAATAGAATTTGCGGAATATTTCTACTTGTTTATCGCCTGTTTTTTTGTTTTCAAACTGTCTGAAGAAAGAAGAAACGATTTTTTGAAAACCTGTTTTGGTGATGGTTTTAGAAAAATAAGAATCGTCGAAAATTTAATTATTTCTCTTCCATTTGCGATTTTTCTTTGTTTTGAAGGCTTTTTTATTTCAGCAATTGTTTTATTCACGCTGGCGATTTTGTTGGCGTTTGCCGAATTTCGCGGGACTTTGAATTTTACCGTTCCAACGCCGTTTTATAAAAAACCATTTGAATTTACAGTCGGTTTCAGAAAAACTTTCTACTTGTTTTTGGCGGCGTATTTGCTTACTCTCAAAGCGGTTTCCGTTAATAATTTTAATCTCGGAATCATACTTTTGATGTTTGGTTTTGTCATCATAATGAATTTTTACGCGAAACCCGAAAACGAATTTTACGTTTGGTCATATAGCCTTAACGCCCGCCAATTTTTGTTTGAAAAATTGAAAACCGCTCTTTTGTTTTCGACAGTTTTGAGTTTGCCGACAGTTTTGATATTAGGAATTTCTTTCTCTCAAAACATCCATATTTTGTTGTTATTTCTGGCGTTTGGCTATATTTCGCTGATGGCAATGATCGTCACGAAATATTCGGCGTATCCGCAGGAAATAAATTTGAATCAAGGATTTTTATTGGCAATCGGGATTATTTCGCCGCCATTGCTGATTGTTATGATCCCTTATTTTTTTATGCGATCAACCAAACGCCTGCGGCATTTATTAAAATGATAGAAATCTTGGGCTTGTCAAAAAGCTACGGAACAAAAGAAGTTCTCAAAAATATCAACCTTAAATTCGAGAGTGGAAAGGCTTATGGAATCGTCGGAGAAAATGGTGCGGGTAAAACTACCTTGTTCAGATGCGTTGCCGGTTTGGAAGATTACCACGGAAAAATAACATCCAATTTTGATCCGCTCAAAAATCATCTCGGACTATTGCCGACCGACCCTTTTTTCTTTCCGAAAATCACGGGAAAAGAATACATTCAACTCTTATGTAACGCCAGAAATGAAAAAATCGCCGACATAGAAAGCAAAAATATTTTTGAATTGCCTTTGAACCAATACGCCGCCACTTATTCGAGCGGAATGAAAAAGAAATTGGCTTTTACGGCAGTTCTTTTACAGAAAAACGAGTATTTTATTTTCGACGAGCCATTTAACGGAGTGGATATTCAAAGCAACATTATCATCGCCGAAATTATCCATAAACTCAAAGAAATCAACAAGATAGTAATTATTTCATCACATATTTTTTCGACTTTGAGCGATACTTGCAACGAAATACATCTGTTAGCCAACGGCGAATTTATCAAAACCGTTCAAAAAGAAAACTTTTCAAAACTGGAGGCGGAGATGAAAGAATTTTCCATCGGAAATAAAATTGAGCAGCTTGAATTGAAGTAGAAAGATTTATCCAAAATTTTTGCAATTCATTTTTATATGTAATAAGTTCTTAAAAATAATTACCGTCGGAATGGCGGAAAAAGCTGCGGAGTTTAAGGCAACGGGAAGCGAGATTTATCACGGGAATTTGCCTGATGGTGCGAAAGAGCATCATTAGGAAGTCGTATTAACACAAAGATTGAGACAAAAAGAGAAATTCTTTGAACCGATTGGAGAACAAGTAAATAAAATGAAAAAAATGAAGATATTATTATTATTATTAATCTTTTCCCTGAAATGCTTTGGTCAACAGAACGAACAAAACCCGGACTTGCTTTATGAAAAATTTGCCAAGGGATATGACGAATTAGATGCAGAGAATATTGCAAAACTTTACACAAACAAAGCGGAAATTTTAAATCTTTATGATAAAGAAAATCCCAATTCTGTGAAAGGACAAGATGAAGTTCAAAAATATTTTCAAAATTTCTTTCAAACTTACAAAGCGGTAAACAAAAAAATTCAAATCACTTTTAAGATTATTAACCGCAATAAAGTTGATGGAATTGTATTGGATAACGGTTTTTACAGGATCGGAATATTAACTGAAAATAAACCTGCATTTTATTACTACGGTAAATTTTCTACAATCCTTGAATTTAACGATAATGTTTGGAAATTTAGAACTGACGCATCAAATAATACTGATTTTGAAGAATATGAAAATGCAATTTCTAAAACAATTCCCGAAAGAGAAGAATTATTATTTCCACAATTTTATGATGAACTCTTAGGGGATTATGTAACTGAAAATAATCAACTTATTGTAATTGGACGTTCACAAATAAAGCTATTTGCTTACTTTGAAAACACAAATGAATTTCGTGGATTAAATAAAGTAAATGCTACAACTTGGACAGTTGGGAATACTATAACTTCAAACGAAGTAAGGCAAACATTTAAGTTTAAAGATGACAAAATTGAAATTTACGAAAATGAAAAACTAATTACAACGGCAGCAAAAAAACAATTTTACAAAAATGAAAAAGTTACTTATAAAAACGCCAAAGGAATAAAATTAGGCGGGACTATTTTTATTCCTAAAAAGCCTAATGGCAAAGCAATTGTTTTGACACACGGTTCTGGACCACAGGACAGAAATGGTTTTGCTTCCATCATTAGATTACTTGCAGATATTTTTGCAAGAGAAGGCATTACCGTTCTCACATATGACAAGCAAGGCGTTGGGCAATCAGAAGGAAACAGCGAATATGAAAGTTTTGCAGATTTAGCACAAGACGCACTTGCAGGTGTTGATTTTTTAAGGATAAGAAAAGATTTAGCATTGTCAAAAATCGGACTTGGAGGAAGCAGTCAGGCAGGTTGGATAATTGCAAAAGCAATAGAAAAAAGTAGTGATAAGGTTGATTTTGCTTTGACAATAGGTGCGGCAGGAAGCGGCATTTCTGTTATCGAGCAAAACCTCTACAACACGGAGATTTCTATGAAATGCAATGGGACTTACTCCAAAACTCAAATTGACAATGCTATTACTCAGCAAAGATACTTTTTTGATTATTTAGCAAATCAATCCAAAGCGAAAACATTAGACGATTTCACAAGCATTATTGAGAAAGATACCCTCATAAGAGATTGGTTATTCCCAACAAGTAATCTCGTAGATTTAAAGAATAGAAACCAATGGTTTACAGCATTGGAAATAAATTTTAATCCATTGCCAATCTGGAAAAACTATAACAATCCTGTTTTGATGCTATTTAGCGAATTTGATGACTCAACACCTGGATCGGATGTAAAATCAAAAGTTGATAATTTAAAAAATAAAAATATTCAAACAACATTTCTTACAAACGCACAGCATATTGGCTTAGAAACTAATTCAGTTTGCAAAAACGACTTTTCGGAATTAACACATTTTTATAAAGACTTTTTTGTAAAAATTAAAAAATGGCTTAGAAACATATAAAAAAAGCAACAAACTACCAACATTTCGATTTTCTGCATGTGAAAGGAAAAGGCGAAGGAATTTGTCGTCACGGGAAGCAGGATTTATCACGGGAATTTGTCGAAGTGGTTTTTAATTAACTCATACGCTAAATAAACTAATACACTCTCAAAATCATATCATGCCGATTGTTACTCAATCAACATTGACTTTCATTTAGCCTATATGCTAAATAATAACTGTGCTGATTCAAACTGCTCGTTTAGAAACGAAATCAACAATGGATGCTTACGAAGCGGTTTTTTCCGCTTTGGCTCATCCGGCTCGCCGACGGATTTTGATGACGCTGAATTTTGAAGGCGGTGCGATGTCTGCCGGAGCGATTGCGGGCGTGTTTGAGCATAGTTGGGCGACGACGAGCCGCCATCTTCGTGTGCTTGAGGACGCAAAATTGATTCGATGGGAATCAGACGGGCGAAACCGCATTTATTACATCGAATACAAACGCTTTGAACTTCTGAGCGATTGGCTGGCGTGGTTTTCCGATAAAAAGAAGGAGGAATAAGATGATTGAAAATTCTAACGGGACAAAACAAGATACACCGATTTTTTTTCGCCTTAACATTGAAGTCGGCAATTTGGACGAAGCCGCGGATTTTTACGCGAAATTGTTGGGAATCGAAGGCAGACGGCAAGCCGGTTCGCGTTGTTATTTCGATTGCGGCGGCGTAACGCTTCAAGTCGTTGACGTTTCCTCTGAAAGACAACCGCACCACGCCGCCAAAGCACTGTATTTTACCGTGAACAATCTCGATGCCGTCTTTGAACGTGCGAAGTCGCTCGATTGTTTTGCAAAATTAGAAGTTCACGGCGTTTCAGGCGGCGAAATTAACGTCAAACCGTGGGGCGAGCGTTCATTTTATGTCGAAGACAAATGGCAAAATCCGCTCTGTTTTGTCGAGGCGGGAACGGTTTATGCGGGTTAAGCGTTAGTTAGATTTACGCAAAATTTTCGCAGTTGCCGAAAACACATATGAAGCCGATTTCAAAGACAGCATTTTACTCTTGCGGCGTGCGTATGCAGGATGCTGAACGCGATAATCCCGTGTGCGGCGACATATTTGCCAAATATTTTATGAATGAGGACGGACTGCGAATCCTCGAAGTCTTCGCGGATGAAACAAGCCCGAACGCCGCGAACGTCGTCCGACACCGCATCATTGACGATTTTCTTCGCCGCGAACTGTTCGCCAATCCCGATTTGCGCGTGTTGATAATCGGCGCAGGATTTGACAGCCGCGCCTTTCGGCTCAAAGGCGGCAATTGGGTGGAACTCGACGAGCTGCAGGTCATTGAATATAAAAACGGGATTCTGCCCATTGCAAATTGTGAGAATGAACTGCACCGCATCCCGATAGACTTTTCAACCGATTCGCTCGCCGATAAACTTTCCGTCTTTTCAAGCCGTAGTCCGGTGGTAGTTGTCATCGAAGGCGTATTTATCTATCTGGAAGAGGAAATGATTAAACAAATGCTTCGGAGTTTACGCCGCCTTTTCCCGCGACATAAACTCATCGGCGATTTGATGAACAGACAATTCTTTGAAGAATATGGCAAAACAATGCACGAGAAACTTGCCGGTCTGGGAGCAACTTTTAAGTTCACCGCCGACAATCCTGAAAAGATATTTTTGGAGAACGGTTACAGCCGCACGGAAAAAATCTCGATTGTCGAAAAGGCGGTGGATTTTGAGTTACTGAGAATACCGAAAATTGCTCTGGAAACAGTTTTAAGCACTTTGAGCAATGGTAATTCAATTTATGTTTTCGAGATTTGTTAGAACTCGTTGTGCGAAATACAAATCTGATAATTTAATGTGCTTTTAAGTTGCGGTCTGAAACAAAATTTTGAGGAGAAATTTTAATTTAATTATGAAAATTATCATACTTGCCGCTTTTTTTCTCAAACTTTATTAATTTGTGAACTCCGTTTAATATCTTTTATTAAAGATGAATGAATTGCCGCTGAGAGAAGCCAGTGAATTTCCGATTTTTGATGTCGGCTTTGCGCTGGCGTTCGGGTTGCTGCACCTGTTGTTGTATCTTTTTTACCCGCGTCAGAGAGCGAATTTGTTTTTTAGTTTGTTCGTAATTAACGCGGCGGCGCGGATTTTTCTCGCCGACGTTCTGGACATTTCGCGTTTAGAGGATCAGACGGCTTATATCTTGAGCTATCTGGCGATGTTGAGCATTGGGGGGGCAGTTTTTTCGTTCGTCGCGTTTCTTTACGCGGCTTTTGCAGAACGCATTCCCGTTCATTTTTGGATCGTAATGGCGGTTTGGACACTCGGCTGGATCGTGCGTTTTTTTATCGCGGGAAATCCAACCTTACTGTTGCAGTCGCTCAGTTTATTAATCATCCTGTTTATCGCCGCGGAATCTTTGCGGGTTGTCGGACGGGCGATTTTGAATAAGCGTGACGGAGCGTGGATTGTCGGTTTGGGCGTGCTTTTTCTGATTGTTGCGCCGCTCCAAATCGGGTTTGCCATCGCCTTTAATCAAGGCAGAATGTCGCAATTTTTGAATGTTTTGAATACGCAAATCTCGCTCTGGGGGATGATTATCGCCAACTCGGTCTTTCTTTCGCGCAATTTTGCCCGCACCAATCGGGATTTGGAAGTGCAGCTCGTGCAGGTCAAAGAACTCTCCGCCCGCGAACTCGAACACGAACGCACCGCCGCCGAACTGCGTCTGCAAAACGAACAGGAACGCGCCAAACTCGCGCTCGTCGAACAGGAACTCGCGCTTGCCGCAAGCATTCAACAGGCGTTATTTCCCGAAACTCTGCCGAAAATTACGGGCTACGACATCGCCGCTTTTAATCGTCCGTCGCGGGTTTGCGGCGGCGATTATTACGATGTTTTGGCGATCAATCAAAACGACTCTTACTTGATTTGTGTTGCTGATGTGTCGGGCAAAGGCTTACCGGCATCGCTTTTGATGAGCAATATGCAGGCAACGCTTCGCGCTCTCGTGGGGCGCACCGAATCGCTTGCCGAACTCGCCGCGCAAACCAACGATTTGCTCCACGCGACCTCGCCTTCGGACAAATTTGTTACCGCGATTTTAGTCGAAATCAATCCGGCAACCGGCGCGGCGCAATACGTCAACGCCGGACACAACGAATGTTTTTTACTGCGGCGCGACGGAAACGAATTATTAAAATCAACCGGCTTGCCGCTCGGAATGTTTCCCGGAATGAGTTATGAAGAAAATACGTTTCAATTTGCGGCGGAAGATTTACTCGCGCTCTTTTCCGACGGCGTTTCGGAAGCGCACGACAAGGACGAAGAGGAATGGGGCGAAGCGAATCTGCAAAAATGTCTCGAAGCGATAAAAACAGATTCGGCGCAAAATATCATCAACCAAGTCATCGCCGAAATTGACCGATTCGCCGACAATGCCCAACAGTATGACGACATTACGCTGATGATACTTAAACCGATGTTTCAGTTTTTTTGTTTCGCCTTCTTTTTGCAATTTGTCATCACTGCGATTGATTCAAGAGTGTTATAAACCGAACGGCTCGCCCCCGATTCCAAATCAAAATAAGCGGCAAATCGTTTTAATTTGTGCGTTAAAAGTAATTCCTTTAAGATTTCGGACATTTCTACCGCCACGCGCTGATTGATGTTCAAACTTTGCTCTCCCAAACGAATTCTTTCGGCACAAGTTATTCTGCCGTTTTCCGTCTGATTACTTTGAATTTGCAATTTTTGATTTTCCGGCTGAAGCAGTTCCGGGTGCTGCAAACTCGGCGCGGGCAAAAATGAGAGAATCGGAGATATTCGTGCCGAATCGCAGATTTCTTTTTCGTTCAAGCGGTTGCCGATTAAAACTTGTCCCGAATCGCGTCCGTTGCCGCCATCAATCCACCACAGGCGCGGGGTGGATGTGTTATAACTTTTTTCGTTATAAATTTTGATAGTATCGTTCATTTCGTTCCGTGCCTGATGATTGTCAACGCAGCCAACTAAAATTTTCAGTTTGGTTGAATCCGAATATTTCGCACTCCAATCACCGGATTTCGAGTCGAGCAAGGCGGGGCGAAATCCTTCTTTGATAAAACCGACTTCGATTCCCCAAGCTCCGGCAATGCGGTGAGCGAGAGTTTCCGCTTTGTTCGCGCCGATTTCCGCAAAACAAAAATTACTGCGCGGAATATTGCCTTCTTCCACGCGGTCAGGGTCAACAATGACAATGCTTGCGCGTTTGCCTGAAATTTTGAGTTCAAAAGCAAGACGAGCGAGATTCATCGCCATAAAACTACCCGTGCCGCCCGCCCCGACGAGCCAAAACTCGACTAATTTGTAATCAACCGGAAGAACTAATTTGGCGTTCAGAAAACTTAAATCCAGATTCATAAATTTTCGATATAAATTTGATTCGGAGAAAATTGGTAATCTTCGGCGCAGATGTAATTTATTTCCTGCTGTTCAAGAGTTTGATAAATTTTTTCCTGCCGCTCTTTTTCTTCTTTTACTAAATCTGTTAAGTTTTCGGGCAGTGTTTCGGAAACCGTTTCAACGAGAATTTCCCAAAATGAATCGTAAAGTCCGACCCGCAGACGGATAAGCGGTTTTGCGCTGTGAATATCAACCAAAATTCCGAACAGTCGAAACTTGCCGCTTTCATCGCGGTTGTCCGAGGCGCTGAAATTTCGACAATTCGGTGGATGCGTGTGGATTTCCAAAATTGCGTTTTGGTAAGCCGGAGATTCATCCATTGCAATGGTGCTGCCGAAATTTCGGCGGCGGCTGATTTCGTCCCAAGAATAATTGCCTGTTTCCTCATTCCAATAAACGGCGTATAAATTTTCAGTAAAATTTGCCGCATCGGTTGAATTTCGGGCGTGTGCCAAAATCTCCCAGAAAATACGGGCGGAAATTTTTTCGGTTAATTCGACCATTGCAACCCCCGAAGCCAATTCGGGAATTTTGATAGTGAATGCCGAAAGCTCAACGCTCGCCGTCATTTCCCGCCGTTTTGCTCGTTTGAAAACTCCGTTTTGGGCGATGACGATTTCATACAAAGGAGCAGTAATAGGTTGATCTGAGAAACGCAGAAATTTTCGCTCAACGAGTGTCGGAATGTTCATTTTATTTGTAAAGTTTTTCTGGGTTTTTATGTTGGGGATTAACTGACCGAGTGCCACAAATCATTGACACTATATTCGGTTTTGATTAAGGCATTTTTCGGAAAAGTCTTTTTGCCGCTGATTTCAAGCAAAATTTTTCTCGCATCTTCTTTATGCGTCAGAGTGCGATTTTGCATTTGATGATTATTAAAAGGGCTGTCGAAAATCATCTGCCAGACACTCTCAATCGTTTCCAGACGGCATTCCGGCGCAAAGTTGCCGCCAAAACAAATGCCGCCTGATTTATCCAAATTGGGAAACGGCGCGGCGCAGATTTTCGATGCCGGCGTAATTGTTTTTTCTAGCGTTGCCCACAAGTAATATTGCCGCCCGATGCCCAGCAATAAAAGGGTCGGTAGCGGAACTTCCAATTCGAGAACCCTTTCCCGGTTTGTTTCATTGGATATTTCGCGTTCATCGGCGGAATGCGGATCGGTAATCAAGATTTTTCGTTTTGCGCTTGGCAAAACGCTTAAAATCTTGTGTCGTTTCTTTGCCAGCAGCGCAAAACGCAGCACGGTTTGGTCAATCCAGCCCGAATCGAAAACGTCTTTCACGGCAAAGGCTCGTCCGATTTGCGCCGGAGTCAAAAATTTTGTTCTTTCGACGCTTCCTTCCCGGTAATTGAGTTGGTAATTCCCGTCGAGAAAATAAAGCACGGCTTTTGCGTCCTTGGGCGGCGCGAGAAAGTTTTGGGTTTCGATTTGGCTCATAATCACTAAATTCTCATTCAAAATGTCAATGCAGGTGCTGATGAGTCTGCCAAAATATTTATCAATAATCCTGCTGCTTCTTCCGTTTTATCCGCCGCTTCTTTTCGCCTTTTGCCCGGCAAAGTTCCCGTATTCCAGAGTGAGATGAGTTCCTTGAAAATTCGCAAAGCATCTCGTTCAATGTCTTCATCAAGGCTGTCCATACTCTCAAAATACGCTTTTACTGCATCGTAACCGGCTTTCAGTTTTTCGAGATTTTCCTCAGTCCATTCAAACAAATCTACGGGTTGGCAGCAGGTCGTATCAATAAACGGATTTCCGGTATCGTGATGAATAAACTCGATCAAATGTAGAAAACGATTGATTTTCGGGTTATCACGTTGCTTTTCAAGTTCACGGTAAGGCGGATTACTGTGGCTGATCGGCGGCAAATCCTCCAATTGAAGATTGAAACTCGAAAGAATTTCGTTCCAATCCCAATCGTAAATACCTCCTCCGCGCCACAAAAAAGCGGCAACGGCAAACCGCAGACACGGGCGCATTTCCTGCCATTCGTATTCGCCGCAACACAAATCGAGATTAACGGGTTCAATCGGAATATGGTCAAAACGAAAATCAGACCAATCGAGCCAGATGCAAAGAGGGAAATAATTTTCGCTCACTAAGCCGATAAACTCGAACTCGCGCTCGGTGTGAAATTCGTTGTAACCGTTTTTGGTAAAACTCGCCGAAGATGCCCTCCATTCTTTCGGAAACAACCGCCGATAAAGCGCGTAAATTCGCTCGCGTTCGGTTTCCTCGGCAATGTAACTAATCGCCTCTAAAACCGTATTGCAAGACGCTTTCCAGCGTAAATAGCGGGTGGTTTTTTCGAGATTACCGCGAAAACCAATGTCCGCTTTGCCGAGTTTATTTTGCCTTTGTTGATTAGACTCAATCAGACGACGGGCAATGCTTGGCAGATTTACGTTTTGAGTTTTTAAAGTTTTGGATTTTGCTGAAGCCATATGCTACTTAAAAACCGATTGGAATTATTTCAGATTGAAACCCATCCTCAATTTCCGCTAAATCCTGAAATTGTTTTTTCATCCACTTGAGGTCGTGTTCAGTCTGCCGCAAAAGAGCGTGTATTTGTTCGATGTCGCCGAAAGTCATGCGCTCCGCCGTTTCGTCGCGCCAATAAAGGCTTTCGGCAAACTCGAAAATCCGGCTGGCGGTGTCGGGCGTTTTGACGAGTCGCCGCAAAGTCTGATCGGTGACACTCGAAATCCGGCGGTTTCTTTTTCCGGTTTTCGTTTTCAATTTGCGCGTCCTTTATGCTCGGCTTTTTTGACAATCGAAACGATCATTTGTCCAGCGCGGGTTTCGCGTGAAATTTGGGCGTTTTTGATTGACGGATAATGCGGACTGAGCGCAGTTTTAAGCAAATTGTCATCTGCGGCAATCGCCGTATCGAGCGGAAATTCCTGACCTTCGATTCTAATGGTTGCGGTGGTTGCTACAGTTTCGGTTGGCGGAGGCTGAACCGCTTCCCCGTTATTGACGGTTGCTTGCGCCGGAGCGACTTCAGCCGCTCCATTTTCTATGGTTTGATTATTTTCGGTAATTTTATTTTCACTCATTTTTTTTTATTTTTAGAAAAGACTCGGTTGAACTCGTTCGCTTGCGGCGGGCGCAGAAATTGCTCCGACGGATGAAAATGCTTGACTTTCTTTTTCCGCCATTTGTTCGTCAGATTTAACTTCGCTCTGGCTATGTGCCGCGCTCGACATTTTTTGCTCACCGCTTGTTTTTTCACCGTTGCCCACGCTTTTTTCGGTTGAAAGTGATGTTGACGAAGCTAATTTTGCTGTCTGATTTGTTTTTGTTGCCTTGGTTTTCGACGCACGAAGCTGTTCGATATATTTGACGGGCAGAGTCCCGCGAAAACGCGAGAGTTTATCTTTGACCAATGTCGCAATCTGTTCTAAATCCTCACCTTCGGTAATTTCGAGATATTCGATTTCGGGCGTAAGAGCGTGGGAAACTGCGCTGATAATCACCTTGCGCGAGGCTTCGTTTCCGAAACACGGCAACAGAGTCAAATTCAAACTCACCGTGCATTTTCCGAACTCGAACGGCTCTTTTGCTTCTTGTGATGAAGTTCCGTTTTTTACAAGATTTTCGGTGCGTGAATTATTTGGGGCGGTTGTTTGAACTTTGTCAGCATTGCTCTTTTCCTTGATAGTTTTCGTTTCTTCGATAGTTTTCGTTTCTTCGGAAACTTTACTACTTTCAGGAATTGACGTTTCAGCCGTGCCAATGTCGGTTTCCGTTTTGGCGGTTTCCGTTTTGGTTTCGGCTTCAGCGGACTGTTTGATTTCTTCAGTTATTGCCGATTCCCGCTCTTCGGCTGCCGGTTCGCTCAATAATTCATCATTTTTAACCAAACCTAAAAATTCGTCTTTTTGTGCGTGGGCTTCCGATGTTTGTTCGGTTGGTGAAGTATTTTCCCGGATAACGATTTGTTCGCGTTTTTCTTCAACTTTTTCCGGCGTGTGTTCCCGGTTAAATGAATCGGCAATCACAGCAGTCAAAGTGTCAAAGTCGGGTTTTAATTCACGAAACCGTTCCGTAAAATTTTCGACAAAAATTTGTTGTAATCTGCGTCGCTCCGTTTCGCGGGTGACATATTCGGCTTTTTGCCACAGATTATTCGCCAAATTTTCGAGCTGCTGCGCGTTTAAGTCTTCCTTAACTACTTTTTCCGTATGCTCCGCTAAAAGGCGGGCGGTAAATTTCAAGGCTTCAAGGCTTCCGTCATTTTCAAGAGTTAAGAACGAACCTGCCTGTAATGTCTGCATATTTTTCAAAATCCTCCAATTTCACATTTTTACTAACCGCTTTCTTTTTCTATTTTCCTAATATCAAGAAATATTTTTGAATGTTTGTTCACTACTTTTTTCATATTCAGCATTTTATGAACATTTGACTTTATGTGAACATAAAAAGTAAAATGTCTATTGTGAAACTGTTGATTCAAAGATAACAATTTATGGTTAAGGAAGATTTATTTGAGAGTGCGGCGGAATCGCTGAAATTGGTGACGGGAATCAAAGCTAAAAAAGTAAAGTCTAAGGCTCGCCGGATTTCGGAGATTGATGGACAGGTCAATCTCTACGCCCCACAAGTTGCGACGGAATTCTTATTGAATCTGAGCCTCAAAAGAAATATGACTAACGCGACGTTGGGAAATCTGATTGTCACGAACGGAAAACAATTGCCGAAAACGGTTTTAGTTGCCGACTATCTTACGCCGGAACAGGCGGAAAAACTTCGCCAAAATAATATTTCGTTTTTTGATGCTGCGGGTAATGTTTATTTTAATGAGCCGGGACTTTTCGTTTTGGTCACGGGCAAAAAAGCGAAAAGCGAAAAAGAAAAACCGCTTCGCCTTTTTCGTCCCGTCAGTCTCAAAGTGCTTTTTGTGATTTTAGGATACCCGAAATATCTAAACAAAGATTATCGGACGATTGCCGATCAAGCGGGAGTTTCCTTAGGCGCAGTCAGCGAAACTTTTAAGGATTTGCGCCGAAATCGTTATCTGTTGCTTCCCGGCAAAAACGAACGAAGTTTAACCCGCACGGCGGAATTAATGCAAAAATGGGTGGAAGCATATATTAATAAAACGCGGATTGATTTGCGCGTGGGGCGTTTCCGCACCGATAAATTTCAGGGAAAATGGTGGGAAACAGTTGAAATCACGGAGTATGGCGCGGTTTGGGGCGGAGAAGTTGCCGCCGAAAAACTAACCAACCATTTAAAACCGGAAATAGTGACTATTTACGCCGATTCGCCGATTCCGCAGTTTCAAGCGCGGTTCGGACTGCGCCGCGACGACAACGGAAATATCGAAATCATCGAAAAATTTTGGCAAATGCCTGAAACGGGCGAAACCGTGCATCCTTTGATTGTTTACGCCGATTTGGTTGCGACGGGCGATGAAAGAAATCTGGAAACGGCGCGGTTAATTTATGAAAATGAAATTGCTCGACTTACGGGAGAAACTGCCCGCTAACTTAATCGAAATGCTGCGGGCGGTTTCTTCTGTTTCGCAAGAATTGGGGATTTCGTGTTTTATCATCGGCGCGACCGCCCGCGATTTGATTTTGAGTTATGGTTACAACATCAAAACGAACAGAGCAACTAAAGACGTTGACATCGGTGTTGCCGTGTCAGATTGGAGCAGCTATGAGCGATTAAGAAAAGCCTTTTTGCAAAGCGGAAATTTTATCGAAACACGAATCGAGCAGCGATTAATCTGGAATACAGAGGTCAAAATTGTTCTGGACATCGTGCCGTTTGGAGAAATCGAGTCGCCAAAGGGACAAGTTACCTTCCCGCCTGACGGCGCGTTTGTGATGACCACGCACGGCTTTAGCGAGGCGGAAAAATCCACCATCGAAGTTGTCCTCACCGACGATTTAACCGTCAAGGTCGTTTCGCTTGCCGGATTGGGACTTTTGAAGCTCGTTTCCTGGGTTGATCGCCCATATGAACGCGAGCGCGACGCGCAAGACCTGTGGTTTGTCATGAAAAATTATCTTGATGCCGGAAACGAAGAAAGAATTTTTGCCGAAAACAGCCGACATCTTGATTTACTTGAAAATTTCGATGTGGAACTGACCGGAGCCAGACTTTTCGGCAGAGATGTTGCCGAACTTCTCACCGATGAAACGAGACAAATATTACAAAAGGCTTTGTCGGAAGACGATATGAACGGCGGAATCTATCAACTGACGGCGATAATCAGTCGCTTTACGCATCAACTTGAACCGGATGACGAAAAAATAATAACCGTCTGGCGCGTTTTTCGAGAAGAACTTTTTCGTTGAATATTCAGTTATATTTTTGTTCAGACTAAATTGAACTAGTTGGTTCATAGTCGGCTCAGTTGCCTCACGGTTGGTTCCTAGTTGGTTCAACTTCATTTGCACGGCGTGCCGAATCTTCAAAAATGCGGTCAAAATCTTTTTCAAGGTTCTCCCATCTTTGGCGGTCGGCTTCGTCGTCGTAAGGCAGTTCGCCCAAATCAACTTCCAAATCTGCGTCTGAATCATCGAAAATTGTCGCTTCCAATTCCTTGAGATATTCTTTGTGCCGAAAATCTTCTTCGGTATCTTGATAAGTCAAATCTTTGAGTTGTTCGTCAGACACGGGAAAAAAATCCGTTTTATTCGGTTCGTTCATCATTACTGCTCCGTTTGAAATTGATTCATCCCGATTTTGTCGGCGATTCTTCTAATCATACTACGCGAAATGCCGCAATAGAGAGCGACGCGGCGCCTACTTTTGTCTTTGAGATGATGAGAAATATATTTTTCTTTGACGTTTTCGATGATGTTGTCGAGCGGTTCTTCCAAGTTGATGCTCAGAATCATCTGACTGTTGGTGGCATAATCTTTGGCAGCCAACAAAAGCCGGATGTCGTTATCGGTAATTTTTTCCGCTTCGCAAAATTCCGTCGCCAGTTTTGAAATAAAGTTATGGAGTTCGCGGAAATTTCCCGTCCAGACGTAATTTTCGAGCTGAAAAACTGCGGCAGGCTCAATATAAAAACTCGTCCTGCGCCCCAAAGCAATTCGTTCGCGTTCGAGTCCGTTGAAGATGAGTTCACGGATTTTCTCCCGCTGTTCGCGCAATGGAATCGTGTTCAAATTGAGGACGTTCAAACGGTCATAAAGGTCAGCGCGAAACTCGCCGCTAACTGTCATCATTCGTAAATTCCGAGAAGTTGCGGCAATGATCCGCAAATCAATCGGAATTTCGCACCTGCCACCGACGCGGCGAATTCGCTTTTCTTCAACCGCTTTGAGCAGTTTGGCTTGCAAACTTAGACTTAATTCGCCGACTTCATCGAGAAAAACCGTGCCGCCGTTGCCCGTTTCAAAAAGACCCGGTTTCATAGCGTTTGCGCCGGTGAACGCGCCTTTTTCGTAACCGAAAAGTTCGGCTTCGACGAGTTCGTTAGAGAGCGTCGCGCAATTCAAGCTGACAAATTGTTTACTGCGCCGCCCGCCGCGTTCGTGGATTTGGCGGGCAATCGTCGTTTTGCCGGTTCCGCGTTCGCCCGTCAGCAAAAGATGGTGATGCGAACGGGCGTAAAGAGCAATTCTTTGGTTAAGTGCAACGGTTTTCGAGTTTTTGGGCGACTGAAGTCCTCCAATCGAACTGTTGGACGAAAAAGGAGCTGAATTGAAGTTTTCGGTTTCTGATGTTTGATAAAATTGGGCATCCATAATGATTAATTGATTCGCCCGTCTTTATTTCAAAAATCGTGCCGTGATAGTTCAAAAGTCGAAAATTCTTGTCTAAATTACAGAAAATAAACTTGATAAAATTATTTTCCGAAAAATTTCGCTCCGATTGTTGTCTGTCAACTGTCAACCAAAGTTGTCAAAACTGTCAACTTTGGTTGACAGTTTTAGTTGACACTTTTGACGGAAACGGATTTTTCTCCGGTTTTCTCGAAACTAATTTCAACCGCAACACCGAAGTAAATACCCAAAAGCAAAAATGCGGCGCGATGCCAGCACGGAAAGCCTTCATAAAATGCCTGACAGTAGCCTAATTTATCAACGCGGTGGCAGGTTTGGTCATTTGCCTGATAAAAGCGGCAACAAGTTTCGGCTTTTTTCTGGTTTGGAATGGAAAGAAGCGTCAATTTATCCGGCTGCCAGGCAAAATATGGCTGCTCGATTAATCGTTCTTCGGCTTTTTTCAACGCATTAAACCAGCGGTTTTTCATAAACTCAGGCAAATCTTGATTTTCAAGCGTTTTCCGGGCGAGTAAAAAAGCCGTTTCGAGTTGTGTTAGGTCAAGTTTCATAATTTGAATTCAGGTTTTGTCCCGCAAAAAATAACTGGTAAACAGCTAATCCCGAACGCCAATTTGGGCGAATTCTTCCCGGTCAGGCTCAATCAGCCATTGGCGCACGTCAATCGGCGAAACTTCGGCGGTGTCAGCTTTTTTTGACAAATTATCGCTTTGCTGTTCAATTTTCTGCAAATTTGCATTTCCCGAAACAGGCGGGAATTGCGCGAGAAGTTTTTGTAATAACCCAACGGCATCTTCATCGTTTTGTGGTAAGAGAAATCGCTCACGGCTGTTTTGCGTGATGCTCGTCAGACCAACGGAGCGAAACTTTTTCGGATGTTCCGCTCTGCCCGGAACAATTTCAACATAATAATCGCCGAAGAATTTTGAGCTTTTGAGGCGAATATTTTCCATCAAATCAAGAGATTCTTTGCCGTCAAGAATGTTTTTGTAAATCTCGGCGGAAGTTTCTTCACGCTCCCAGACACCATCAAAAAGCCGAATAATTTCCTTGACTTGTAATTTCGGAATTTGCAAACCGACGAGCCGCACACCTTCATCCGTCGTCGTGCGAACGATTTTGAATGCTGTCTCTTTGACGTTTTTGATTTGCCGCCAAACCGGAATCAATGCGCCGCTTAACAAAAAGACGGTTTTGTTTATAACGGGCGGAATGCGCTCGACTTCCCCGTTCCACCAATCTTTGGCTTTTATTTTCGGCACGAGCCGGAAACGGGCGGCGAATTCCGCTTCGCCTACATAAAAAAGATTTTTGCCCTCCGGATGACTGACGGCAAAAGTTTTGTAACTTTCTCCCGTTTCCGGGTCAGTGTGAACGAGCGAAGGACGCGCTGCGACGAATTCCGGCTCCTCCAAGCCGAGTTTTCGGTAAAAATAGGCTTCTTCCCTTTCAAGTTCCTCAAAACGAGCGGGATTCGTCGGCACAATCGTTTCGAGTTCGTAGAGATGTGTTGCCGCGCCCGTGATTTGATCGCGGTGGATACTTTGCGGCTCGCGCCCTATTTTGACGGAATTTGCCTTGATGTCTTCGAGTCCCAAATCATATTTTCCGGTCGCTTTCAGATGTTCGACCGTTTCCGTATAGATTTTGTAGAAATATTCAAAAAGCGCGTTTTGCCGATCAACTTCCAATGAGAGCAGCCGATTAAAGAATCGAACAATATTTTGCTTTTCGCCTTCAGTAATCGTTGCTTCGCCCGCTTCCGATTTTGTCAATAAACCCATATCAGAAAGTGCGAGGGGCGCATCAATTAAACCGGGAATCTGAAAACCCGCCAAAATCCGGTCATAAACGACTTTTAAGGCGGCGCGTCCTTCTTTTGATTCGAGATTAAATTTCTCTAACCCGCCGATTTGATTTGCCCGCCGGTCGCCTTTGTTCAAGGCTCCGGTGCTTGCCAATCGGCGGGCAATCGAAGTCGAGAATCGTTTTTCGCCACCGAGTTCGGTATAAACCAAAATGTAAATCGGCGGTGATGCCTGATTACAGCGATTTGAACGCCCGAAGTCCTGTAATTGTTTGTCGGCTGACCATTTGAGTTCGGCGGCGATATGTTCGCGGCGTTGCTGATTTAAGGCACGTTTATCCGAATGCAAACTATCGCCCGTCGCGGCGACTTCCGACATAATCGCAATGCGCTTTCGTTTGCCTTGAAAGTTTTGCAGTTCGTGAAGATTTGTCTGCCGCTGCGGAACGCCCGCGATTCCGCGCGGACGATAAGCGAAATCGCCGTTCGAGAGTTTGACCAGACGCATTTTTCGCCCCGTCATTTCCGCCACATTTTCCGCGCCGAAATGATTGATGAGTTGGTCGAGCGGATGTTCGGGTAAGGCAAGCGTTGCCAGACGGTCAAGTAATTCCTGTTTCAAAGCAATCGCGGCTTTCGAGTGAATTTGTTCACCGTTCTCGCCTAATAGCGGCTCGTATTTTATTTTTTCCGTAACTTCGTCGGTAACTTCCCTGTAAAGCGCGGTCGGAAAGCAATTTTCAATCAGCCTGACAAGAGTTTCGCGCGGACTGAAATCGAGATCGGAAATCGCTTCTTCCTCGTCCGCCGAACGCGCCATTTGCCTGGTCAAACTGGCTTCGCCGGTGCTGGTTATTGAAACGATAACCGAGTGCTGTTCGGTCAGAGCGCGTTCGATTTCGCCTATCAGAGTCGGAACTTTGAAAGCAGTAATAATCGCCTTGGTGCAGCGTTGATGTTCCGCCCAGAAATTATTGACCACAAAGCGGCGCAAAAACTTTTCGCTGTTGGTCAGGGCAAGTGCTTTTTCGGTTTTTTGCAAAACCGCCTGCCACGCCCGCGCCATATTGTCATACATTTCGCGCTGATGTGTTGTTAAACGATGAACGACTTCGCGGTATTCGACCGCTAGACCGCTTTCGGGGTCAACGCCCATCGAAAGACTTCCGCAAAAGTATCTGCCCATCGCTTTCAAATCGCGGGCGACCATTTCCATCGCGCCGACTCCGCCTTCTTCAATCTCCTGCGCGAATTCGGCGAAGTCCATAAACGCAGTTCCTTGCCCCCACAGTCCGAGCCGAATCATATAAGCGAGATGCCGCACCTCTGTCGCCGCCGTTGCTGACGAATAAACAACGCGGTAGTTTGGAAATTTCACCACATCTTGAATTTCAGCAACCGCTTCGCCGGTTTGAGTTCCCTTGCGCCGCTCATCGGCAAAGAAATTTTTGGCGCGATGTCCTTCATCAAAAACAAGCAAGCCTTCCGCTCCCAGCCAATCGGTTATCTGGTCAATCCGGCGGCGACCTTTTTTCGATTTAGCAATCAGTGATTGGTAGGTGCAAAAAACGATGCCTTTCGACATCGTAATTACTTCTTCGGGTTTGTAATCGTTAATGAGTTTGATCGGAATGTTGATTCCGAGCCTTTTCATCTCGTCTTTAACGGCTTTGATAAGGTCGAACTTGACGCTGAACCAAACCGTCTTTTTTCGTCCCGAAAACCAGTTGTCAAGGATAATTCCCAGCAGCGTTCCGGTTTTTCCGACTCCCGTGCCGTCGCCAATGGAAATTCCCGCCCGCGCCGCAGAATTCGGCAATCTTTGGGCGTGCGATTGCCCGGCATAAATTATCCGCTCAAGTTGGATTTGCGAGATTTTGCCGCTCGTCATAAGTTCAAGGGGAAGACGCGGGCGGTAAACGGGGCGCGGCGGTTTAATATTGGCAAGTCCGGCAGTTTCGACAATTACGCCCGGATGTGGTGCGCCGCCGCTCAAGTGATGACAAAAATAGAGATTTTCGTCCGGCTTTTCTAATTGATTCGGAATTACATTTTCCAAGTTTTCGTCCGCTGCTGTGTCTAAAAGCGGTTGCTGGTTTTCCGTCAGATAATTTTTATAATCATCTTGCGTTTGGACAAAATGATTATCGCCGAAACCTTTTCCGGATTCGTGTAGTGTTGAATTAAGCATCTTTTTTTAGGAATTAATTTGGTAGATTTCTGAGATTGATCAGGTCAAAACTGTGGTTGAAAGACAGCATTTCGGATAAATTACCGAAATCGACTGTTTTCGGTTTTGCGAGAATAGGTCGCTCATTATTTTCGGGTTTGTGGATAATTACCGCAACAGTTTGAAAAGTCGTGCCATATTTGTAAAAAGCATCTCGCGGGACAATCAGAAAGGCACGAACATCATATTCCGTGCCGATCCGATGCCAAAAAGTTTTTCCTTTTTCGGTATTAAGACAAGCATCCGCGCCGAGCAAAGCGACGAGTTTTCCGCCCGGAATGAGCCTTAAAAGAGCGGTTTCAAGGTGGCGAAATCCAAATTTTGAGTCGTGCGTTTTGGTGCGCCCGCCGCTTGAGCTAAAAGGAGGATTCATCAGAATATAATCGGGCTTTATTTGTGCAGGCAACAAATCATTGAGAAACTCGGCATTGACTTTAAACGGCTTGAAGCCTTGTAGTTCAAGGAGTAATTTACGACGCTCGGAAATCTCATTTACTTCCGTTAAACATCCGGCACAGTTGAGCCAAACAGCAAGACTCCCCGTTCCCGCTGACGGTTCAAGCGCAATTCTTCCGGCAAAAGGGTTAAGTAAGCTTGCCAAGACGAAAGCCAGAGCCGGCGGCGTAGAAAACTGTTGCAGTTTTACCTGATCTTCTCCGCGCCAACTTTGGGGCGGTAATTGATTCGTCAACTTTTCGAGCCTTTCAAGAGTTGTTTTTTGTTGGTTGACTGTAAATGATTTTAAGGATTCGGTTTCGCTTATATAAAGATTAACGGCGGCTTCGAGAATTTCGTGAACGAAATGAGGCTCACTACCGATAGTATCAACCAAACCAATATGATAATCAGCGCAGATTTCGATAAGTTGTTTATTGCTTGGAACTTTGCCGCCCACAAGCAGCAATTTAACACTTTCAACTGCCGCTTGAATATCTGAGTTCGGTGATTTGGCAACGGTTATTTTCATATAAAAATTACCGCCTAACCTGCCGCTTTTATTTTTTTTGAGTTAAATTTCTGTTTGAAAAAGTTTTTTTTATTCGTTTTGCTGTTTTTAGGCAGACATACCGTTTAATTTACTTTTGACAAATTCGTTAAGCTCGGCAAATTCTTCTTTTTCCGTCGGGCTGAAGTTTTCGCCTTCAAGAAGATCGCCAATTTCATAAATATAGCCGGAGTTATTGCCCGGAATGCCGGTTGTTTTGATAAATCCAGCATCAAACAATCTTTTGAGCGACCGCCTGACTGTGTCATCCTTAATTACGTCGTTAAAAACCGTTGAATAGAGTGCCATCATATTTCCGACGGTCATCTGCACTAAACCGCGATTATTTCTGTTTAGATAAAGCAGACTGAGAATAAAAAGCTCTTTCCCCGGAAATTTTCGTTTAATTTCAATCATAAACGGCATTTCCGGTTTTTGGCTTGCCGTCGTTTTTATTGTGGATTGACTTGTTTTCTCTGTTGGAGTAGAAACTGAATCCTCTTCCCTTTTCTTGCTAGATGATTTTGGCGGGTTCGTTGTGAATTGACGCTCATCCTTTCGCTTACTCGACTCCATTTGAGATTTCTCGGCTGATTTTGAAATATTTTTCATTTCCTGAAAACTTTCAGAATTCTCTTCTTTTTGCGTTGATGTTTGTTCGATTCTCCGTCCGGTATTCGCGCTTATTCCGAGAGTCGAAGCTATCGCCGCCGCGTTATTCATCGGTTTAATTGAAATTTTGTTAGACTTTTTATCTGCCATTTTTCGCCACTCCTTTTTTGAATAATTCTTTTTCCAACTTTTCGACCAATTCCCAATAATCTTTCGCCGCGTTGCTTTTGAAATTGAAATTTTCGTAATCGAAAATCGTTTGCTGGCTGACCTGTGCTTTTTCAATATCGGCTGAGAAGCGAATGTCGGGTAAAAGCATATTCGGAAATTGTTCCTGAAGTGCTTGTCTGACACCCTGAGCGACCAGTAATTGATCTTTTTTTATGCCGTCTGCGCCAGTAGTCAACTTAACTTTTGTCGGCAGAAAACCGATAACTTTAACCTTAACCGCTTCTTCCCCCAATATCTCGCGGTAGCTTGAAAGGCGCGTTAAGACATCGCTCAGACCGTCGTAACCCCATTGATCGAGCGTCAGCGGAATGAGCAGGTAATCAGCCAACATCATTGTATTTGTGGTTATTTCAGACGAATCCGCGTGGCAATCAATTATGCAAACATCGAAGCCGTTAAGTTTGGAGAATAATCTTACAAGTTGGCGTTCTCGTCCGACAGATTCAGAGGCTAAAGCATTATTGGCGGCATGAATTTTTACATTGCCGCCAAGCAAAAATAAATTTTCTCTAATTTCTTTAACCATTAATGGAAATACATCGTCGAAAGGTTTTTTCTTCTTAAAAACCTCGTCGTGCAATTCAAGTAAAGTGAAAATTTCTTCATTTTTATCAACGCCAAGCCCGGATGTGGCGTTTCCCTGATGGTCGAGATCGAGAATCAAAGTTTTGTAACCTTTTTTGGCGAAACCACGCGCCAGTGTAATCGCCGTCGTTGTTTTGCCGACCCCGCCCTTGAAATTTAAAATTGAAAAATAAATTGGATTTGCCATATTTCCGTCCTTGTCTACCTACTATCTAAATCAGACAGAGTTAAAGTATTACATTAGGAAGAGAGTTGTCAACTCAACTCTGACCGGAACTGACACTACCTTTAAGACAGAGGAATAAAACGCTATTTCAATACAAGCTGCGGAGAGGAGGGGGGATGGGGCGGAGAAGGGGGAGGGAATGTTGTTTAAATATCAATAGGAATTTGAATAATCTTAGATTTGAGATTCTTATATTTATCCAAAAATTCGATTGACAATTAAACGATTGTCTACCGATAAAGTATTTATCCATTCAGTTATAGAATAAGCATAAATCTCAGAGCCTTTCAATAGTGCATCATCAATTCCTTTGAATTGGAAGTTCCAAGAAAGTATCTTTGTATTTTTACAAAATAATTGTGAATCGTCTGAAATATTGCGAAACAATAGTAGTTTAGCGATCTGGCGAAGAACGACCGAATTTTCCTTCCAATCTCCGTCAAAAGCAAGATAAAGCGATTTTCCGCGCGATATATTGACGATTAATTCAAGCGAACAATTGACCCCGCTGTTCGCCACGGCAAAAAAGTCAGGTCTTAATTTAGAAACGACATCGGCTTTTAGTGCGCCTTCGGTAACTAAAACAGGAAGATTTGTAAAATTCGCCTGTCCGAAGTTTTTCCAGTTTGCATAATGGAGCGGCGTTCCCGAACCCGCGCTGTTTTTTTGAGGAAGTGAAAGCCACAAATAGCGTTTCTTATCAGCTGCTAAATTACCCGTCAAGCGAATCTGGCAGGCTTGAATCAGTCCTGTTGGACTTCGGTAGGGAATTAACAGAAATGGATGTGGATAATCCTTTTTCTGCCAAAGATTTGTTTCGCCGTTGTCGTCAATCCAAAATCCGGGAACGTGCCTTAACCCGAGCGGATTTTGGCGAATAAAGAGAGGGAAGTTTTGATTAAGCAAAAGCCTGATATTTGCCGCCAAATCTTGCCGTTTTGCGACAGAACCGGGAAGACCGCCGTAATCTTGCGTATTTTCAAACCCACGTTCGAGCAAACCCTTACTGCCGCGGGTCAGCACCAAATAATCACTCGCCGGTGAAAGCCTGAAGAGTGATGAATAAACAAAATCCCTGATTTCGAGCGGGGCAGGTGAAATTTTTTTAGCTGGTTTGCTTTGGACGTGATGATTTTCCGAATAATTCTTATAAGGTTTCGGTTTTATACTTTCGTGGTGATAAAAAACACCCCATTGTTCTTTCCGGCTCAAGCGGTCTGCGCCCGCTGTTACACGAGCGCAGAATGAAATTGAATCATCCGATGTGCGGCTACACCAATCGGGTTTGCCGCAAATAAGGCAGGGACGCGCACGGCTCACTCGTTTGTATCTTGAATCTGCCATTTTGGTATCAGAAAAGCTGAGATTAAACCTTATTTACTCACCGCTTTTTTATTTACAAAAAACGGCTAATACTTCGGTTTCATCTCTTCTAAACGCCGATCCATATCGCGGAAAAATCCCGTTACGACCGTGGAAACCATTCTGAGATGAGAGGCATCTTCAGCCGAAGTTTTGCTTATCAAAGCGGCTTCATTACGTCCGGCGAAGGTTACGTCATTGGCTTTAATTTCCAAACCATAAGCCTGATTGATTCCGCCGATTTGCGTTGCTGCACCTTGTTTGGCTGCCCCCGCGCTAATACTTGCGCCTTGATTGATCGCGGCAATATTCGCGTCGGCATTTTGATTGATGCTGCCTTCCATCTGAGTTTGATAGTTTTCGACGTTTTGCCGGTTTGAAGTTAAAGTGCGCGAATTTTGTCCCAAGTTTAGTTGATACTGCTCGTTGGTAACTTGGTTGCCGAAATTTTCCCGCACTTGCGACGGGTCAAGCGGAATTCCGGTTACGCTTCCTGCACCGTTAGCAACTACACCCGCGAAACCGCGTGTGCCGAGAACGCCGCTGCCCGGAGTCATATTGAGAATGTTGTCGTTTATTTGTGCCTGATTATCTACCCAACGATTGCTTTTCTCCTTTTGAGAATCGAATCCCAAACGATTTGTCCGGTCGGTAAAATCAATTCGCTGCGAACCGAGTTCGCGCTGTATCATCGCGCCGGTTTGCTGAATCTGCATTGTGCGGTTGGCATTGGCGATTAAAACATTCGTTGTTTGACTGCCGTAAATTTGACCGAGCGTGGTTTGCAAACTTCCTTGCACACCGGCGATTGATTGAATTTTTCTAGCGTCAGCCTGCAACCCTCCGGCTTCAAAAGCGGCTTTAGCATTCACCTTTTCAGAGTTGTAAATGCCTTGAATCTGGGTATTTTCCGCCTGACGATTGATTGCCGCGCCCGCGACCAATCCGTAGGTTTCAAGAGCTGTTCCGACAGCCGAAAGCATCCAGCCCATCGAAATTTGGTTGACCGATTCATAAACTTGTCCGCGCAGAAGTTTATACGCCAGAACAACGCTCAAAATGTAGGAAAGCGCAGCGATAAAAAAGAGAAAGGTAACGATTGCCGCGCTTGAACCCGGATCATAGCTGCCGGATGAAATAATTTTCGCCGTTGCCGGATCAAGCGTGTAGAGCGGTTCGTTGTTA
>JANMAA010000230.1:0-20788 GCA_031359215.1 Acidobacteriota bacterium
TTTTGACAATTTTGACAATCCGAATGCTGATTAAAGCGACGAAACAGATTTAGGTCAGATTACAAATACGGTCGGAGCACCACGGACGATGCAGTTCGGTTTAAAGCTGCGTTTCTGAAATCTCGAATCGGGTTTGTAAAATTTTCGTTAATTATTAGTCATTGTGAGGAATTTTGTTATGAAAAAAAAATTAATTCTGCTTTCATCTGTTGTTTTGATTGTAGTTTTGGGATTAGTTACCTGGAAGATTCAAGAAATAAGAGCAAAAAGCGAAAAGCGTGAATCGAAAATTATAAAAAGCGTTTCGTCCGAGGAGATTGTAGAAATGCTTAAAGCCGGATCCTTGCTGGCACCGGAAAAAACGGCAGGAATCGTTGCGACCGCTGAGTCCCGAAAGGAGTTCCTCAAGACGCTTAGAGAATATTTCGCCCTAGCTGCCCGTAGTCGCCGTGAAGGTTTGGCTGACACTTCGGACTATGAATTGGCTCTTCAGCTCAAGGAAAATGCGTATCTTGCGGATGCTTATGCCCTTAAGCTGAGCGCGGGAAATCCTGATTTTAAGCGTTTGACCAAAGAAGACCTGAACGCATATTTGGCAGATGGTAATAACGACAATCAGAACAAATTGGAGATAGACGCGATATACGCAATTCAGAAAACGAATATGGAAAGTATGGAAAGTCCTCAGGCTGTCACTCCAAAACCATCCGGTGAAACTTTAGAAAAGGTTCGCCAACAATGGGCATGGTCAAGAATCTACTCCGATAAAGCAAGGGCGGATGAGGAGTTTATGCAGCAAACCGGTAATCAACTTCGGCTAAAAATTATAGACGCTTCGATTTTGTCAGCCGGATTACTGGCTAAATACTGGAAAAGTAATATTAAACCCACCAATCAGGATATTGCCGCATTTTTGTCAACTCATCCCGAATTTGAAGTAAGAAAGAAATTAGAATTGGCTAAAACTATTTTGAATCGTGCAAAATCCGGCGAGGACTTTGCAAAGTTGGCACAGGAATACAGCGAAGATCGTTCGACGAAAGATCAAGGCGGTTTGTATAACAGCCAAATCAAGAATGGCGGAATTTGGAAAGAAGTTGAAGCTGCGGTTCTTCAGCTTGAGAAAGGGCAGATTGCAGATCGGATTATAGAGTCAAAAGACGGCTATCACATTGTTCAATTGGTAGATAAACGCGTTACTAAGGGAAAAGATGGTTCTGAAACAATTTCGTATGATTTCAGGCACATTCTCCTCCAACGAAAATTTGAGGATCCAACCGTGGATAAAACTAAGACCCAAATTCCTCCGCCTTTTATGCTGCCTGAAGAAATAGCAAAAGCTGCAGTAGAAAAAGATAAGCGGCAAAAGTTTGTTGAAGAAATCGTCAGGAAAGAGAATATTTCACTGCCCGAAGATTTTAATTTTGAATTGCCGAAAGATGTGAAATAGATAAAAGAAAACCGAACGGAAATTGCCGGTAAACAGGGAAAAAGAAAAGCAATTAATAAAGGAAAGCCGCAAATAATTAAAGTGGGCGATCTGAGCTATTTTACAAAATGATTTGTTAATTTTGAAAAACCAAAAACCTACCGAATCAAATTTTGAGCGGCGGTTTCACCGGTTTCGATTGCGCCTTCCATAAAGCCTTGCCAATCGGCGAGATGTTCGCCGGCAAACTGAACTTTGAGATGCGGTTTCTGCAAAATCGGGCGGATACCGAACCATTGTCCGGGACGATAGAGGGCGTATGCGCCTTCCGTATATTTATCGCGCTGCCACGCATACGACGCGATTCCTTTTGCAAGGCGTGGCGCGTCTCTGTCAAAATCCGTCAGATCGTTCGTGATGATTCGCATTCGGCGTTCGTCTGATTGCGAAGCTAAAATATCGGCTTTTTCGCCGATGGCATAGCTTGTCAAAATGCCTTCGCGTCCCGCTTGATTTTGCGTGCTGTGAAAATAATAATGTGAAGTTACGTCGGAGACCATCGAGAAATTCTCGTCTTTCCAAAAGCGGTTTTCAAACAGAATCGAATTCTTGCAAATTCGCGCATAGATCAATTTTTCCGCTGCTTCCTGTTGCGCCGACGGCAACGGCGGATTGAATTTTATCTTTAACAGAGAATTTGTCGGCGCAGTGCAAATAACGGCATCAGCATTGTAAGAATCGTTTTCCGTTTTGATGGTTACGATTCCTTTTGACTGATTAACTTCTTTAACAAGCGTATTTATCTTGATATTTTCCGCGCCGATACGTTTTGCAAATTCCGCCGTCAGACGCGAATTTCCGCCCGTCATTTTATAATCCATTTCGTTTTTCGGACTTGATTCGGCGTATTCAGCCAACGCGCCGAAAGCGGAAACGTGACGGATTGATTCGCCAAAATCGGTGCTGTCCATCAAATCTCTGAGAAGCAAATCGTCCTCCGTAAAACCTATTTTTTCTAAGTAAGTCCACCAATCCAATTTATCTAATTTGTTCTGCTGCAAGGTCGTCAACTTCCCGTAATTCGCCTTGATCTTTTCAAACGCGGTTTTCGCCTGTTCGGAAAATCCCCACGCACCCGGACGCGAAACTTTGCCGTTTTGCATTAGATAATCGTCGAACTGATGTTTTTGCAGAGGAATCTTGAAATCGGAACACAGAGCCTTTAATCTTTCGTGGCTTTCGCCAACCCATTCCGCGCCGAGTTCGCAAACTAGATTTTTATTCTGCGGCAGAGAATGTGAAAAAACACGCCCGCCGATTCTGTCCCGCGCTTCTAAAACGGTTACGTTCCAACCGGCATTTTTCAACTTATAAGCGGCGGCTAAACCCGAAAACCCCGCGCCGATTACAACGCACGACTTTTTGCGGCGTTGAGCAAAAATATTGCTCGACGAAAGCGCGATTCCAACGGAACTTGCGCCTAAGACTTTTAAGAAATCACGACGATTGAATTTTCTGTTCATACTTTTTACCCAAAAATTATTTACGCGGAATTTTTTGTTTTGTAAATTCAATCATTTCAGAAAGTTCAGGTGTTTTCGGAACAAACGTAAAAGTGCCTTCAGAAGATTCAATTTGTAAATAATCTTCGTATTCTTTGTAATTTTTATAATAATTCCAGTTATATCTTGTTTCTTGGGAAATGTCTGTAATAACGCCTTGCTCGTCGAGTTTAGCGTGAAAACTCCAACCTTTTGTTTGGTCAATTCTTTTTACCCAATCAAAATAACCTAAAATGGTTGCGGCGACACATAAGCCAATAATGAAAAGTAAGTGCGGAAAGATTAAATGTCCCGCGCCAAAAATTCCGTCTGCAATGGCAATTATAATCCAAACGATTACCAAATTTGTTGCATAATAATGAGCAAGTTCTGCGATAGCTTTATTTCTCATTGCGCGTTTGAAGCCTTTAGCGGCAAGTTTATCTTCAATTTCTATGTGTGCTTCCAGCATAAATTAAATAATTATTCCGACAAGTTCCCGACGATTTGCTCCAAATTTATTGTCGGTCATTGATGAATAGAATACAAATTTCTTCAATTATTAATCCGCATTTTTCAATTCGTTAATCATTGCTTCGAGTTCGTCCATCTTTTCGACGGGCAAATCCTTGACCAACTCGCTGATGTGCGGCGACGGCTTTTCTCTCTTCAATGCTTTCAACGGATGATTTTCCGAGCCTAACATATTTTTATCAGGTCGCCACTCAAACAAATCATTCGGTGTGCAGTGCAGCAATAAACAGATTTTCTCCATCTGCGCCGGTTTAATATGACCGATTTGATTGTTAAGAAAATTCGTCGCCGTCTGACTCGCAAACCCGTTTGCCGCCAAAAAACTATACGGTTTCTCAATTCCGCGCAACTCTAAAACTCTTTTAATATTAAAATAAAGCATCTTTCACCTCTGTCCAACGAATAATATCACTAATTTATTCTATTGCACAGAGGTTTTTCTCATTTATCCAGAGATATTACTAAAGTAACAAGAGATATTTTTAATCTATGCAGATCGGCAACTCATCTATACAAGATTGTTTTTAATCTATACAGATCAGTAACTCATCTATACAAATCTATTTTTAATCGATGCAGACTATTTACTAATTTATACAGAGGTTTTATTAAATTTTTCAGAGTGATTGCTAATCTATTCAGAGGTTTTACTCATTTAATCAGAGGTGTAAAGTGATTTGCGTCATTTGCGGCAAATTAGTTTTATAAATGAATAGCAGAAATTTGTCATTTAACGCTTGAGATGACGTGGGGTAAAACCGCCATAAGTCAACTTTGGGTTAAGCAAGCGACGCGGCAAACAAAGCCTCTGTTTTGCCCTCACGCCCATTTAATTGTTATATGCGACTTTATCTTTAATGTTCGTTTTTGAGATTGTTATTGAAACTTGGAGATTCAAAAATCTCTCCATTCTTTTCGTCTTCAATATACTTTAGCTTCAATTTTTCATTAACTGACGCACAAGTGCCTTTTATGCCCATTGCGTGAGGACTGCAATAACAGTAACCATCGTGTTCGACAGTGCAAAAATGTCGCTTCAACTTACGTTTTGGCGGAATGAAAACATTTATCACTTCGCTTGATTCAGTTTGTGGTAAATCAACTTGAACCGTTGTTAAACTCTCGTAAATATTGTTCGAGAAAGGCACGCAAGCTAAACCGAGCGCAAAGGCAAACAGAGAAACCCTAAATCTAGAGTAAAAGCGTTTCATATAAAACAAAAGATGCTGTCACAACATTTATAGATGCAGACAGGTTGCATCATATTACGGCAATTCTTTTCAAGAAGCATATAATTTTGAATTATACTGAATTTTATACTTCATTGAAGTCAATAAAAGCAGTTTGTTATTTAGTTTTACTATCGAAACTAATAGAGAATTACCAAGCAAAATAAGCGGCAAGTGCGGGAATGATGAGCCACATTAAACCCTTTATGAGAAAAAACAGAAAGCCGATCACGCCGAAGCGTTTGAATAAATTGGTGAATGAGAAATTTCTTTTTGTTTTTTCGGTTTCGTGCATTACAGTATAAAAAATAACTTTTTTGCTTGAACTTTTCAAATTGCCCGGATGTTAGTTGATTCAATTATGAAAAAACATTTCTTGACATTTTCCGCGTTGCTTGTTTGGATATTTATTGCGTCCGCTTTGGCAATTATAGCGCAAGATGCGCCGCCGAAGGAAGAAAATAAACGTGAGGCTGATTTGGTCGAACTTGTAACACTCGATAAAACGATAAAACTCGATATTCGCTACGCCCGCACCGATAATTTTGTCGGCAAAGCCGTCTATACCGAAGCACGTGCGTTTATGCAGCGTCCCGCCGCCGAAGCGTTGGTGCGCGTTCATAAAAAACTCAGGAAAAAAGGTTTCGGCTTGATTATCTTTGACGGCTATCGCCCGTGGGCGGTAACGAAAATCTTTTGGGATGTAACGCCCGAAGATAAACGAAAATTCGTCGCCAATCCGAAAACGGGTTCGCGCCACAATCGCGGTTGCGCGGTTGATTTGAGTATGTTTAACCTAAAGACCGGAAAACTCGTTGAAATGCCGACGGATTTTGACGATTTCACCGACCGCGCCAGCCCGAATTATACAGGCGGAACAAAGGAACAACGCAAAAACCGCGATCTGCTCCGCAAAATGATGGAAGCCGAAGGTTTCACCGTCAACGATAACGAATGGTGGCATTTCGATTATAAGGATTGGAAGGAATACGCGATCTATGACATCGCTTTTTCGGAAATTGGACTGTCGGTGAAATAAAAACCTCAAGGAATTTAACCACAATTTCAATAATAAATTTCTGTGGCGTTATTGCTTCGTTCAACATAAATGCCCCGACCATTAATTCTTCAATCATTCCGTCTATCTTTGTAAAACCCAACAAAAATGTGCCTTTCGTGTTTGATGAAGTTTGGCACACTCGTTGCTTATACTCATAGCGGGAATGAAACAAGAATTAGTAATAAAGAATTTAGGACACATAGTTTCAATTCCACTTTGAAAAATACTTAGAAAAAATTTAGGAGACTATTAAAAAATGAAAAGTAAATTAAGCATTTTGTCAGCGATTATTTTGAGTTTGGTGGTTGCAGGTTCGACATTTGCACAAAGCACTAAGCAAACACCGCCGGGTAAAGACACGATGACCAGCTCAAAAATGAGCGGCAAAACAACAGCTAAAAAGACAACGAAAAGGCATCATAGGCTAAAAAAGAATACGGCTAAAAAATAATATTTTCAAAAAAGGAATAAAATTCTAACAAAGAGCAGATCATAGATTTTCGAGGGCAACAGGCAGGATTCAATCCTCCGCTGTGGCAAAGGCGGGCGCAACTTAACGGGCAAAAAGTTGCGCCCTATTTTTGTAAAGGCAATGAGTGGCAGACCGGCTAAAATTGAAAGGTTTTTTTTATGGATATTGGTGTTAGGCGGTTTAATATCGCTTCTCATTTACGGCTTGTCTGCGTTCCTTGTCAAACCGACGGTGGAAACTATCACCACTCACGCGCCGACTTCAAATTCCAACAATAAAAACGCGGTGCGTGAAGTAAATTTTGACCATCGCAAGCCGGAATAATTGTTCCTTAATCCAATTTAATGTCAAAGCGTTCCGCCATTCGATAAAGCGTTCTGCGATCAATGCCGAGAATATCAGCAGATTTTGTGCGATTGCCGTTTGCTTTTTCCAACACATGAAGCAAGTATCTCTTTTCGAGTTCATCGAGACTTGGCAGATCAGCATAAAGTTCCGATAAATGAAAGCGTGAAACCGATTGCTTGAATTCGTCGGAAAGTAATTTGACAGGCAAATCTTCCGCCAAAAGTTCGTTGCCGCGCGCCCGCAACGCCGCGTATTCAACCGCCGCTTCGAGTTCCCGGACATTTCCTTTCCATTCATAAACTATCAATGTTTTCAAAGCGTTTTCCGAAAAGTGCAGATTTTCCTTGCCGATATTTTGTCGCGCTTTTTGTAAAAATCTCTCGGCTAAAATAGAAATATCCGTCGTCCGTTCACGAAGTGGCGGCACCGATAGAGTTACAACGCTCAGGCGATAAAACAAATCTTCGCGGAAATTTCCTTCTTTAACTTCATTTTCCAGATTTCTATTAGTTGCAGCGATAATTCTCGCATCAACTTTGCGGGTTTGCGTCGAGCCGACGCGCCGAATTTCACTTTCCTGAAGTGCGCGAAGCAGTTTAACTTGCATTGCCGGAGAAGTTTCGCCGATATCATCCAAAAAAAGCGTTCCGCCACTCGCTTCTTCCCAAAGTCCGCGACGGTCGGCATTTGCGCCTGTAAATGAACCTTTAGCGTGTCCGAAAAGCTCGGCTTCGAGCAGAGATTCGGTTAGTGCGCCGCAATTGACGGCGACAAATTGATTATCTCTTCGCGGTGAATTTTGATGGATGGCGCGGGCAACGAGCTCTTTGCCTGTTCCCGATTCGCCGAGAATTAAAACGGTTGAACGAGTCGGCGCGACGCGGGCGATTTCCTTATAAAGTTCGATCATTTTCGGCGAACTTCCAACCATTGCACCTGAATCCAAATTTTCTGTCTGAACACTGTCTTTTTCCAAATTTTGCTCAAGCGCACGCCGCGCCGTGGCAATGATTTCGCCAACCTTGAAAGGTTTCGAGATAAAATCCCAAGCACCTTCGCGGGTTGCCTCAACCGCCGTTTCGAGCGAACCGAAACCCGTTACTAAAATTACCGGCGATTTTTCGCGCAGACTTTTCAGCAGATCTAACCCCGAAAGATTAGCATCAAGATTAATGTCACTGATAACCAGATCAAATTTGTCCTGATTAGATAAAATCAGAGCTTTTTCAGGTTCGTTGGCAGTTTCAACCTGCCAATTTTCGGCAGATAAAATCTCCTTTAAAAACTCACAGGAATCTTTATCATCATCAATTACGAGAATTTTTTTTGTTTCCGCTGTTTTCATTTATTTAAGTTTGTCTTTTAATGGAAAAAATATTCACATATAGTCGTTTAATTTGTAAATTTCTGAATTGATCGTGTGTTACCAAAATCCACATTTAGTATATCTCAACCCGCAATTGAAAAATAAAAAACGATGCCCTTACAAAAGCATCGCCTTCTATTAAATAAATGAGGTTGAATTAAAAAATACCGAGAAACTTCTTATGCTTTTTCTTAGTCTTATTATTTTTAGCGATCATTTTTGCTTCGTGACGTTTCTCGGCGGCTTCCTTTTTTGCTTCGGTGCGTTTTTCTTTAGCTTCTAATTTGTTTTTTTCGGTCTGTTTTTTTGATGTTTCCGAATTTGTTTGGTAAAAATTAAATTCCTTACTAAAAGCCATAGCATTTCCTGCTAATAAAATCGTTGCTATTAGTGTCATTAAAAACAATCTTTTCTTCATAGCTTATTTCTCCTTTTTTGCTTCAGCACAATTTTGTTGCTTAAGTATTATTTGTGCAATAATCGTGCCAAAGAAAGGTATTCGTAAATCAACGAGTTATGTAAAAATCAAGCAAAATAAAACGAGGCAGAATTGCTCTTTAAAGCAAGAATGCCTCATAACGTCGCGGCAAATTTTATTTTCATCAAATTTTATTTTTGAGGATTGACCGGACTGAAAAATAATTTGAATTTCGTTCCTTTGCCTAGCTCACTTTCAACCTTAATTTCAGCTTCGTGATTTTGCATGATCTGTTTGACAACAACTAAACCTAAACCTGTTCCGCGTCCGCGTTCTTTAGTTGTGAAAAGGGGTTGGAAAATATGTTCACGGACTGCTTCGCTCATTCCAACGCCATTGTCGGCAAATTCGATTAAAACATTCTCACGCTCAAGCGAAGTCGAAACTTCTAATTTTCCGCCTTCGGGCATTGCATCCAAAGCATTTTTGACGAGATTCAAAAAAACCTGCTGTAATCTTTCGGCATCGCCCATTATATTCGGCAGATTTTCCTGTAAATCTTTTATGAGTTCTATATTCGATTCCTGTAAAGTCGGTTCAATCGCGTCAAAAATCTTACTCAAAACATCATTTAGATTTAATGGCTTTAGCTCCGAGTTGCCAAATCTGGCGTGGTCGAGCATTTCGCGGACAATATTTTCAATACGTTCGATTTGTGCCGAAATTATTTGCAGACGGTTTGCCGCTTTAGAATCAGCGGATACGGAAGTTTGTAAAAGCTGAACGTGACCGCTGATTAAATTAAGCGGCGTTCCTACTTCGTGGGCGAATTGAGCGGCAGTTTGCCCGGCGGCAGCGAGCCGTTCCATCTCGCTCATTTGTCGGGCAGCGCGAAACAGTTCGAGATTGGCAGTTTCAAGCTGCTCGTTTTTGGTTGAAAGCGCAAAGGTTGCTTTTCGGATTTTTCCTTGTAAAATCTCGTTTTGCTTTTTACGTTCATTCGTCATTTCGTTGATTTGCGACATCATCGAATTAAATTCGTTAGACAATAAACCGAATTCGTCGAGTTTTTCTTTTTCAACAATCTCAACTGCTAAATTTCCTGCTTTGGCTTTATCCATTGCTGCCAATAATTTTTCCAGCGGACGATAAACAACGCTTTGAAAAAGTAAATAAAACGCCGCCATCATCAGCAAAACTGTAGCAAGTGCGATCCAAGATAAATTTGAAGCGTAGCCTAATGTAATGTTTGAAACCGTATCTAATTTTTCAACGACTTCCACTGCACCGTCAATGTGGTTTTTAACAACTACGGGTGCAAAAACACGAAAAAGTGATTCATCAATATTGGGTTGCGATTGACTAACTACTTCCGAAACCAAATCCTTTCGCAGAGCATTTTTCGTTTCGTCGGGAATGTCGCCGAGCGGCAAGCTGTCATCGGAGGTAGCTTCAACCTCAAAATCCGCGCCATTAAATTTCCACACGCGAACTGTTACGAGATTCGGACGCGAACCGCTGACGAGATTTGTCAGACGTTCAAGATCATTCTGTCCGATTTGTGCGGGGAATAGCGAAAGATGTTCAGCTAAATTAGCGGCTTGGAGTTGGGCAAGTTGTTTCTGCTCATTACGAAATTGATTGGCAACGCGCACGCTGATTAACAAAAGCGCGACAAATAATGCGACAAGCGCAACTGCCGAAGCCAGAAGCGCGGTTTTAATATGAAGTTTAAGCGGTTTCATAAGACAAAATTAGTATAATCATTTTTTTCTCTGCAATAGTGTAAAATCTTTCTATGAAAATGCAACGCGCCGACTTTTTACGCGGAAAAATAAAACTGCCCGGTGACAAATCGATCTCGCACCGGGCTGCAATTTTTGCGGCGATGGCGGAAGGTGAAACGCGCATCGAAAATTTTGCGACCAGTGCGGATTGCGCTTCGACGTTGGATTGTTTGAGAAATCTCGGTGTAGAAATCAAACAAGAAAATTCAACTGTTTATGTCAAAGGGGTTGGCAAAACGGGTTTTCAAAAACCGGCTGAAAATTTGGATTGCGGCAACAGCGGAACGACAATGAGGCTTTTGGCGGGTGTTTTGGCAGGGCAGAGTTTTGATTCGGTTTTAATCGGCGACGAGAGTTTGTCGAAGCGTCCGATGAAGCGAATAATCGAACCTTTGACAAAAATGGGCGCGAGAATCGAGGCGGAAAATTATTGTGCGCCGCTTACAATCTACGGCAAAAATCCTTTGCAAAACATTTCTTATAAACTTCCTGTTGCCAGCGCACAAGTGAAATCCTGCATTTTGTTAGCCGGTTTGAATGCTGAAAATGAGTGCAAGGTTCAAAGCCCGAAGTCTAAAGAAAATACTCCGAATTCAAGAAATCACACGGAACTGATGTTGCGATATTTGGGCGCGGAGATCGGGGAAGATTTTGTCGAGGTCGAAGATGGATTTGTGCATCAAGTTTCAGTTGACGGAAACTCGAAACTGATCGCCAAGGATTTGAATGTTCCTTCGGATATTTCTTCGGCAGCGTTTTTTATCGTGGCGGCGGCGTGTTTGAAAAATTCTGAAATAATTTTGGAAAATGTCGGATTGAACCCGACTCGCACGGCGATTATTGAAGTTTTAAAGTCGTTAGGCGCAGACATTGAAATAATAAATCAGAAAGAATTTTGCAGTGAGATGATCGGCGATATATTCGTGCGCGGGAAAGAGAGTTTTGTCGCAAAAGCATCTTCAAATATAATCAGCGGCGATTTAATTCCGAACTTGATTGATGAAATTCCGATTCTCGCCGTTTTTGGAACACAGATCGAAAACGGGCTGGAGATTCGCAATGCCGAAGAGTTGCGCGTCAAGGAATCGGACAGAATTGCGGCGGTTGTCGAAAATCTTCGCCGGATGAATGTTAAGGTAGAGGAATTTCCCGATGGTTTTCGCCTCGAAAAATCCGATATGAAAGGTGCGAAGGTGGATTCTTTCGGCGACCATCGAATTGCTATGGCGTTTGCCGTTGCCGCACTTTTTGCAGAAGGCGAAACGGAAATAATTGATGCGGAATGTGCCAAAGTTTCATTTCCCGCATTTTTTCAAACGCTCGGAGAAAACACTCTTCGCTAATTTTATTCGATTTTGTGTGGTATTTTTACGAAATGGAAAATTCTAATCAAAGAATTGTTCTGACCGGTTTTATGGGCGTTGGCAAATCAACCGTTGCCAGGTATCTCTCGTTCATTCTGAAATGTGAAAGAGTTGATCTCGATGCGATTATCGAGGAAAGAGAAAAGCGCACGATTGCCGAAATTATTAAAGATGAAGGGGAAACACGTTTTAGAAAAATCGAAGCGGAAAATTTGCGAAAAATCTTATTTGAAAGTGAGGCAAAAATAATTGCTCTCGGCGGCGGCGCGTGGACGATGAAGGAAAATCGTGAGCTAATTAAACAACAAAATTTAGTTACTATTTGGCTTGAATCGACTTTTGAGCATTGCTGGCGGAACATTCGTTTATCGGTGCGGGAGAGACCGTTGGCAAAAAATAAACGGTTGACACACGAACTTTTTAACGAAAGAGAAAAAGTTTATTGCTTGGCAGATTGGCATTTTATTGTCAAACCCGACCTGACTTCTTTTGAAATCGCAAAAAAAATTGCCGAAGAGGTTTTTTTGACTAAAATAAACTGAAAATATTTGGAAAATGATTTAAACTAGATTGACAATGCCCCAACTAAATTAGTATGTTTCTCAAAAAGAATTTGATAAATTTTTTTTGGAAAAAGCTGCAAATTTTAATTAAAAAATTTGTGCTTACAGTTTGAAATCAAAATAGATAGGAAATTATCAGGAGGAAAGATGAAATTTAAATTTATAACAATTCTCTGTTTAGCATTTGCTCTTTTTTTGAGCGCGTGCGGCGGAAAGAACGATGCGGATTTGCAAAAAGCCGCCGAAACAGCAGCTAAAGCAAAAGCTCCGACGGCAACTGTGGCAGTCAAAGATGGAGTTGCCACATTGACGGGTGAAGCCGCCACTGAACAAGCAAAAACCGATGCCGGCACAGCGGCAAAAGTAGAGGGTGTTAAATCGGTTACCAACAATATGACGGTTAAAGCCCCGACACCGCCGCCAATGACAGCGACAACTGATCCGGGTCTTAAAACCGCTATCGAATCAGCTTTGAAAGGAAAAGGCTTTGCCGATGTAACAGTTGATACGACAACTACACCGGCAACTATTCGCGGAACGGTTGCAAAAGGCAAATTGGCTGAAGTTGTTCAGACTGCTCAAGCTGCAAACGGTGGAAAACCGGTCAAAAACGAAGTAACCGAGAAGTAAAAAAGGAGGAAAATTAAAATGGCTTTAACAGAAAAATATCAACCGCTTATTGACCTTGCCAATCAACTTGGCATCTCAGGTTTGAATGTTACGGAAGGCGACGGCTTTTTGAAAATGGAAGGTGCTGCGGCAAGTGCCGAAGCAAAACAACAACTGTGGGACGAATATAACCGCATTGACCCGGAATATCGGTCAGGCGATATGGTATTGAACGTAACCGCGCCGGAAGCCGCTTCTTCCGACACCAGTTATACGGTTCAATCAGGCGACAGTCTGAGCAAAATCGGCTCGAAATACGGCGTAAGCTGGCAGAAAATATTCGAAGCTAACCGCGACAAACTTGACGACCCGGACAAAATTCATCCGGGACAAGAATTGACAATTCCGCAAGGATAATAATTTTTGTTGTTTTTAACAAAGCACTTTGATATTTTTGCATTTAGCAAATATTTCAAAGTGCTTTTTTCTTTTGTAGGTTTTATGCAGGTTTTTATTGGTATTGTGTCTTTTTTATTGATTTTTGTCACATTTATTCAAGCTCAAGACCAATCGCGCCCGCAAAAGTTTGAAGAATTGAGAAGAATCGTCGCGCAAATCGAGCAGATGGAAAATCAGATTGACCAAATCCGCAAACGGCGCGAAGAGATTAGTTCGGAAATGCTCAATGTAAGCCACTAAGACCGCGAAGAAGCCGAAAGAATCGGTGCAAAAGCGACAAGACTTTTTCCAGACGAAATAGTGGATAAACTGATTGACGCGCCCGATGAAGTCGGTTTTTCGATTTATTCTTTTACTGAAATCTCGAATTATTATTTTGCCCCGCGCCTTGAATTTAAAAATAATTCGCTCAAATTCTATAAGGAATCGGATAATCAGGAAAGTTTTGTTTTTATCGCGGACATCGGCAAATCGGATTTTAAAAAATAGACGAGCAAAGCCGTGAAATTATTTTACTTTCCAAATTTCTGCCGCCATCTGAGATAAAAGATGTCAAGCACGAAATAGTGCCGGGCAATTTAACATTCGCGCAAAGCGTTTCCGTTGTCGTCGGAAATACATATCTCGTCCGCGCTTTTAATTGTGGGAAGGGCGACGGCATTTTTGCTATCAAAGTTCACCTCAAAGATATCGACGGAAGTATAATTATTTCCGTCAAAACAATAAAAACCTTTGAGCCGCCGCAAGCAAAAAATATTGCCTCGACAGAACAAACTCAAAAACAAGAAAATTCAAGTAAAACTCCCGATTATGAAACATTATAAAAGGTTCAAAATGCTATGTTACAAAAAGGATTTTATGATGTAAGGGTTGATATTTCGACAACGCCAATAATACTACGTGGCACTGTGCCGAAAGGAAAGTTGGCGGAAGCAGTTCAAGCAGCGCAAGAAGCCAACGGCGGAAAACCGATAAGGAATGAAATGACCGAACAATAATCGAAAAGCCTGTCTAAATTTTCAAACAGGCTTTTTCACTTCAAAAAACTTATTTTTTCGATTTCGTTTCGTCCCAAATTTTCTGCACGTTTTCGCTGACTTTCGGCTCATCGCGCAACTTTCTGCCCTGCGTTTTTGCCCAACGCTCAAACCACGAAATTCCCGATTTGCCGACGAAACTTTCTTCGACGCGATAGGCTTCGTCCACTTGCGCTTCGTCCATCGAAACGAACTTGTAGCCGCGTTTTGTAATCATCTCAAATAAATCATCGGCGGAATCGGCAACCAAACGGCTCGGTGTTAAAACCATCGTTTGAGCAATGTCGCGCCCAAACATTTTGTTTGAATATGCTTCGTAATGGTCAAACATTTTCGACATATAATTGATAAATTCGACGCGGATTTCGTTCATCGTGCTGACATCGTTGTCGTTTCGCGCCATATCGTAAGCGTAGGAATACATCCATTCGTTGTTGTCAATCGTGTATTTCACGGAAGTTAAACCGCGCTCTTTGAGCCACGCTTCAAACTTTGTTTTGTCTTCGGTGCTTTTGCCCGTGTTCAAATACGGATAGCTGAAATAGCGCAACGGCAGGTTTTTCTCTGCCAAAATCTTTTTCGTTATTGCTTCGTTCTTCTCCGTGTTGGCAACGTATTCTTCAAACGGCGTGTCGTAAAACCAAATATGTTTGTAACCGCCGATGCCGATGTCAAAACCCGCATCGCGCCATAAACGCACAATGTTGGCGCGAACCGGATAAAGTTTTTCGCCGTCGGAAATCATCGCGCCTTGCACGAAACCGATTGCCGGAATTTTATATTGCGTCAGTTTCGCAATCATCAAACGCGCCGTTGCATCCGCGTCTTTCGGCGGATTTTCCGTGCGGTCGAGCGGCGGAATCGAAACGAAGCCGATTGCCAATTTGCGATTTTTCGTTTTCGTCTGAGCATTGACAAACTCGCCCGAATAAGGCGAAAATACGGTTAGCAAAACTGCCGAGATAAGAGTTAAAGCCAACATTGCCGACCAAGCTATAGATGCGCTTCGCTTTATCTCGGTATTTTTTTGTAAAATTTTCTGAATTCTTTGCATTAAATTACCTCCATTTGCCGCCACCAAAAATGACGGCGCGGTTTGATTCGTCATTTGACGAATTTCCTCAAGATTTGCCAAAGCATTGGCGTAAATAAGGCGCGATGCGCCAAAACTTTTGATGACCGCTTCGTCCGCCGCAAATTCGCGTTCCTGACGAATTACAGACGAAATCCACCACGCGCACGGATGATAGAAAAACAAAACTTCAACGACCGATTGCGCGAAATTTATCAAACAATCGTAGCGGCGAATGTGAATGAGTTCGTGCGCGAGAATCGTTTCGAGTTCACGCGGATTTATCTGCAAAAAAATGCTCGCGGGAATTAAAATTATTGGTTTTAGAAAGCCGACCACAATCGGCGTTTCGACTAGATTTGATTGCAAAAGTTTGACTGTTCGGGTGATTTTCAGTTTTTCGCACAAGACAAAAAATCTTTCTTGCCACTCAGAATAGGGCGCGGAAATCTTGCGTGTTTTGTAAAGATGCAACTGCCAAACGCCGCCCATCAAGCGAAACGTAAAAAACGCCACGCCGAAAAACCATAAACCGACGACGAACGGCAGAACGGCGGAAAAATTTTCATTGAAATAGTTTTGAAAACTTTTAATCGAAGCAAAAACGCTCGCGTCTTTTGAGTTTGCGGGTTGTATTTCCGTTTTTGTAAAAGGCGGAAAATCTTCGGCGCGGCGGACATTCTCATCAATTTGTCCGTCGTTTTTCGCCGTTGAAAATTCATTTCGAAACGGATTTGATGATGAATTTCTCTCAATATTGACAAAAGTTGCGGCAGACAAAACAAGCGCGAAAGCCAGCGCGAAAACCGAAACGAGATAACGCGCATTGGCGGAAAAATTTTTCAGAATCCGCAAAAGCAAGAATAAAACAACCGCAATCAAAGCAATCTGCCACAGCGAATGAAGCAACGTCCAGCCGAGATTTTCGATGAGTTTTGAATTTGTTAAAATTTCCCAATTCATTTATTTGCTCCTTTTTCTTCCGCTTCCGTTATCATTTGGCGAATCTCCGCGAGTTCCGCCGCGCTCGTTGGTTTTGTTTCCAAAACGTGCTGAACCAATTTCAAAGCCGAACCGCGAAACGCTTTTTCGAGCAAATCCGCGACGAGATTTTTTTGCGTTTCACCTTGCGGCTGTTTCGCCCGATAAACGTGCGCTTTCGCCTGTTTGTCGCGCTCAACCAAACCTTTTTCGTCCATTATTTGCAAAAATTTTAGAACAGTCGTGTAAGTCGTCGGCTTTGCCGCATTCAAAATCTCGTGAACTTCGCGCACGGTTGCCGCGTCTTTTTCCCACAAAACGGAAAGAATTTCGAGTTCGGCGGTTGTCGGTTTGTTCGTTTTTTTCGACATAAACTTTTACAAAATTTCTTAGTTTTACCTTTTACCTTTTATCTTTGCCACTTGTCCCAGACGGCTTTGGCGATTTTTGCAATCGTTTCTTCGCGAGTTTTTTCGTCCGCCGGAGAATCGGTAACAAAAACGGCAATTGCCAGATGTTTTCCGTTTGGCAGAGTAATAATTCCAATATCGTTGGTTGCCGCCGTAATTCCTTCCTGCGTCCCGGAAGTTCCGGTTTTGTGCGCGACAATCGTTCCGGCTGGAAGCAGACCTTTCAAACGATTTTGTCCCGGAACCGATTCAAGCATTATTTTCAGTAAAATTTTTTGACTTTGCTCGGAAATTCCGCGTTTTTCGTGCAGAGCGCGAAGCAGTTTGACCGCCGCTTCGGGCGAAGAATAACTTCGATATTGCATTTCCCAATTCTGCCCGATTTCCTTTTCCGAATTGGCGGCAACTATTTCCGTAATGTCGAGTTCGCCGAAAAATTTACTCATCGCTTCCGCGCCGCCCGCGAGTTTGAAAAGCACGTCGCTTGCCGTGCCGTCGCTTTCGGAAACGGCAAATTTTAATAATTCTTCAATGGTAAATTCCGCGCCGTTCGGATTTTCGTCCCGCAAAGGACTTCGCATTCCTTTTCTGACAAAATCGCTTTTTTCAACGCGCACTTTTTGTGCGAGTTTGAGTTTGCCTTCGTCAACTTGTCGCAAAATCGCCATTGCAATCGGAAGTTTATAAACGCTCTGCATCGGAAAACGGTCATTCGATTTAAGAGAAACCGTTTCTCCGCTTTCGAGCAAAACTGCTTTAACTCCGACGCGACCTTTGGCGGCAATAACTATCTGCTCGATTTGTTTTTGCAATTCATTGTCTTGCTTTTCCTCTGTTTTTATTGGCTGTAAATTTGCGACGTTGACCGTCGTCGAACTATCCTTTTGAGCCGGACAAGCCGATGTTAAAAAGATAAAAAGCAGAACATAAACGGATAAGATTTTTTTCATAGTATTTCCTACGAGAATCTTATACGAAGTTTTTCGTAGATGTCAAGACTATTGACAAACTTTTTGCAAAATACGCTTTTGAACGAACAATTATTGCACTTTGCAAAAATGCCAATATAATAAACCTGCGTAAATAAAGGTTTCAGGTTTTGGAATCGGATTTGCGAAGTGAATGATTCGAGAGTCTTTAGCTTTAGACATTTGCAGAAAACTATGGAAACCGCATTTTACATTCTTCTTTTTCTCGCACATATCGGCGTTTTCGATGTGCTTTATTTTCACAACTACAAATGCCAACTAAGTTTGCGTCCCGAATGTCAGCGCGAAGTTTTCTGGCACGTCTGGCGGCATCTGATTTACGCTTTGCAGTTTATTTGGGTGGCAAATTTTCGCTTTCACGGTTGGGCGTTAATTTTGCTCGGCGTGCTTTATTTGTTTGATATTTTCATCGCGTGGTCAGACGTTTTGGAAGAAAACAAGAGCCGCGCTTTGCAAGGCGGACTTCTGCGCGGCGAATATTTTATGCACATCGTTTTGAGTCTTTTAGTCGGACTTTATATGATGGCGACGTTTCAAGCGGTTTGGAGCGATAAAAATTTAGCGACTGCGATTGTCTATTCACCGCCGGAAGTTCCATTTATTTTAAGAATTTATATGATCACAATGGGCATAGTCGCTTTCGGAAATTTTCTCTACGATTTATACAAATGGTTAGGATTTAATAAAGAATTGAAAGTCCAAACTTCAATTTGAATTTTATGAAAAAAACAAACAAAATCATCGTCGAAGCAATAATCCCGTGCGATGTTGAAATGCTCCGGGCACGTTCCCAAGAACCCGATCTGCATATTCTTTGGGACATTCGTTTTTCGCATATCAAATATCTTGAAGAACTGGACGCGAAGGGTTTTCAATTGATGGATTACCGCACGAAAATCGGTTTCGGCTTGGAAATCAAAGGCATCGGACGCTATTTGCAAAACACGCCGCTCAAACATTCGACGTTTGAATTTGAATCGAACGACTGGAAATCAATTATCAAAATCGGGCGCGGCATCTGGCAATACAAACCCTGCACGGAAGGAACATATTTCCGCACGGTTTATGATTATGAAACGAACTACGGTCTTTTCGGCGCGATTGTTGACCGGATTTTATTTCGCCCGATGATGCAATTAGCGACCGAATGGAGCTTTGAAACTCTGCGCCGTTGGTGTAATGGCGCAGAAAAAGAAGTTGAAAAACGCCGTTCATTTCTCAAATTTATTCCGTTTTTTTTCAAAAGATATTTTGGTTTTGCGCCGAAAAAAGGCGAGGCTGAAAGCTGGCTCGGAAATGGGCAAGAAACGAATTTAAGTCCGAATTATCAAACAGTTTTACGTCGTGCCGTATAATGAATACTTCCCAGATTTTTCGGTCTTCGCAAAATCTTGTGCGCGAAAAATCTGCCGAATCTTGTTTTCGGTTTCATTAATAGTTGTCCATCAATTTTCAGCGTTTCATTATTCTCAACACGGCTTTTGAATTCAACGGTTAAACCGATTGACGGCATTCGTCTGCCGTGAAATAAAAAATTCTTGCTCTCGATGGATAATCCGCCATTTTCGATTGGTTCAACCTGCATCTCGACCGATGCTTTCATATCCGTAAAAACTTCGTAGAGTTTGCCGTTTCTGACAATAAAATCCGAATCGAAAATGCGATATTTGCCATTGCAGAAAAGTTCGCGGACAAAGTGCATCGAACCGTCTTTGCGCTGGAAAATGCGAAAGCGTGTCGGGATCTCTTGCAAATCTGTTTCATACAATCCTTGTCCGAAAAGAAAAGTCAAAAAACGCGACCAAAATCGCGCCGGCAAAGTTTCTAATTTGAGCGTTGCCGTTACGTTAAAGCGCGAAGGGTTAGCATAAAAAGCACGGATTAGCGGGTTGATTTTTCCAACTTTTTCGCCTAATGCCATTTCGAGCAAAGTCCAATTTTCATCGTGCGCTGTCTTACCGCGTTCCCGGGTGCGAATACCCTGACGAAAGATTTTGGAAACCGTGAAAGATAACAAAAAATTTCGCACCATCTCGATAGCGGTTTGGCGATAACTGATAAGGTTTTTCGGAGTTTGCTCGGAAACATCCAAAATTGCGCGGGCGGATTCTTTAGTGTAGAGAAAAACGAGCCTTGAGGCAGCGGTTACGAGTTTTTTTACGGTCAAAACAAGACTGTCGGCAATCGCTGTTTCATATGGCAAAATACCGCTAATCGCCGAGTTATCCATTAAGCGCACGCCGAGCGCAACGTCCATATGCTGCTTCAACATCTGCCAAACGGGTTCATTTTTGTATTGTTCCGCTTCGCTTTCAAATTTAGCATATAGTCCGTTTTCCCGAACATTTTTCAAATCTTTAAAGTGCGCGGCAAGCCATAATTCTTCACGCACTTCAATTGGCAGATTTTCGTCGCAGGCTTCGATAAATTTTTCCCACTCAACGGTGCGCGGCTGATTCTCACGATTTAAGGGCATAAATTGTTCGCCCATTTCATCGAAAGTTTTTGAGAATCCGGCAAATCGTCCAAGTGTCACGGCACACGATGCGAGAAGATGCAACCTCGTCATCCGGCAATAATTTTGGCTGTAAAACTCTTTGAGTGCGGAAAAACGGCAACGCGAGCGAAATTGTCTTTCAGCAAAGTTTGTCTGCTCTAACGTATCAGCCTTCGGCAAATATCTTTCGGCTTCGCGCAAGTCAATTTTTATCTTGTTAGTGATTACTTCCTCCATTTTGCGTAAATGTTACCAATACAATTGCTTTAAATTTGAATTTTCTCAAGCCACAGTTCACAATTTCAAATATGGCATTGGAAACGGATTTTATTGTAATCGGCAGCGGCGTGGCGGGACTTCGGGCTTCGATTGAATTGGCGAAATCAGGTGCGCGGGTGACGATTTTGACGAAGGACAAGGCGAGTGAATCGAACACGGAATACGCGCAGGGCGGCGTGGCGGTCGTGCTTTCGGACGACGATAACGCCGAACTTCACGAAGAAGATACGCTAATCGCGGGCGCGGGTTTGTGTGATACGGAAGCGGTCGAAACGCTAGTTAATGACGGCACAAAATATATCAAACAACTGATCGAATGGGGCATCGAATTCGACAAAGAAGGC
>JANMAA010000250.1:0-24911 GCA_031359215.1 Acidobacteriota bacterium
GATTTTCCCGGTTCTAATTTAAGCCACACCGACGCTCTCTCGCCGACATTGACCTTCGGCGAAGTTTTGCGCTGTGGTTTGAAACTTTTCAGCGAATAATTTTTCGGTGAATTATTATTATAAACGGGCTGCAAACTCTTGCTTTCCGCTTCAGCCTGCGTTTTGTAATTTATCAAAAAGCTGATGCCCGTTACAAGACAGACACTTAAAAACGCCAGAAAAATGCGTTGACGACCATTAAAATTGACTACTGATTTTTTCATAAAATTCTCCGTAAGATTTAAAAAGATTGAAAGATACAACGGTTTATTTGTCGGGAAATTCCGAACATCAGCCGCGAGAATAACTAAAACACCTGAAAAATAAAACTAATTGAAGCATCTTGCCTGGAAAGACTGGAGCGCAAGCATCTTGCTTGCCCGCGCGTTCGGGGCTTTGCGAGAACAGGCGCGAAAACGTCTCGATTAAAAATCAACTTGAATGGATGTGCGGCGTGTGCGCCTGTTCTCGCTTCGCTTGAACGCGCATGCAAGCAAGATGCTTGCGCTCCAGTCATTGAATTACGCTCAGGCTTCATCTAATTACGAGGCGGAAAAATACCCTGCAAAGCAATGATAAAATTCACAGCCAGATACGGCTGCATATTATTATGCCCTTGACCTCCGCCGGTATAGCCGATTGCCTGCGGCGACATCGGAACACTATCGCTAACTGGAGGAGGTGCGATATTTGCGTAGAACGGCGGTCTACCGCGTCCGCCGACCAACCCGAATGTTGCATTGCCCGGACTGGCTGCATCTCCCGCCGCTTCATTACACTGCATCTGATGATTATGCGACGGCATTTCGGCGGTAGTCAGAGTTACCGCCGTTTCGCCGCCGGTGTCTCCGAGTTGGCGCGGCGTTAAACCGGGACCGTCGCCCCGACTCATCGCCGCCCGACCTTGCAGATTCGGCAGACCGAAATTCGTCGTTCCGTTGCCGCCGTAAGTGGTGCCGAGAATCGAAAACAATGCCGTGTTTTGACTGATGACCAACAATTGACCGTCGCAAAAGGCATATAAACGCGGGGCAAAGTTTCCGCCAAACATTTTTATTTCTCCAATAAATGGTTCCGACATAAAATTTTTCTCCTTTAATTTCTCGGCGGGAAAATTCCCGTCAAAGCGATAATGATATTTAAGACCAGATACGGCTGCATATTATTATGCGCCTGACCTCCGCCCGTATTGGTAACTTCATTGTTGACCATGGCTGCGTTTGCGGTATTGAGCGGGGCGTAGACCGCTGTATCCAAAGTCGGCAGATAATAGGTAACAGGCGTAGCCGCGGCTACGCCTTGCTTTGAAGCATTCAACTGATGATTGTGTGTTGGAATCTCACTCGTCATCAAAGTATGCGCCTGCTCACCCCCGCTGTTTCCCAAATTTATCCCGTTGCCGACATAGATTGGAACTTTGGTTCTTAAATCCGGAAGAGCGTAAGTCGTCTGCCCGTTGCCGCCGAAAGTCGTGCCGAGAATCGAAAATAACGCTTGATTTTGATTGATCGGCAAAATCTGACCGTCGCACTGGGCATATCCGCGCGGTGCAAAGTCGAATGACACGATTTTTATCTCACCGATATATGGTTCTGACATAATTTTTTTCTCCATTTTTCAAATTTTTAAATGATGCCGCTATGGAAATTCAGATTTGATAATCTAATTTCTTGACGGAAATATGCCTTCTAAAGCGATAATATAGTTCACGCATTGATAGGGCATTATATTATCGTGCGGCTGTGAACCTCCCGTCTTGCCGATACTCGATCCGCCCATATTGTTACCGACCGCTGCGGTGTTATATGGAGTCACAGTTGATCCGGCGACGATATTTCCCTGCGGATTGCCCGACGATCCGGTATTCGAATTGGCGGCAACCGCGTGATTATGCGACGCAATCTCCGCCGTAGTTAATGTAACGGTTTCAGTGCCGCTCAATTGCCCTAACTGAAAACCGCTTCCCTGATGCACCGGAATCCGCCCACGCAAATCCGGCAGAGCGAAAGTCGCCAGCCCGTCGCCGCCGTAAGTCGTGCCGATCAAATTAAACAAAGCATCGTTTTGATCAATTGACATCAGTGTCCCGTCACAAAAAGCATAACCCAGGATTGCAAAATTTCCGCCGAACATTTTTATTTCACCGATAAATGGTTCTGACATAAAAACCTCCTAAATTTTTAATTTATAAATGATTCAAATTGACCTAAACTTCGGCAGCATTGGTCTTGTTACGTGCCGGTTTCCGCCAAAGTTGATAAACTCCATCGTCTGCAATCGGCACAAACCCCAAACGGGCAAACAAATTAGCCGATTGATTGGTAGTTTCAAGATAAATTTGCACGACTTTGTTTTTGTTATCCGCGTCGTGCAAAATCTCTTCGATTAAACCTGTTCCAATATTTTTTCCGCGAAATTCTGTCAAAATCGTGATGTCTATAATCCGAATTTCGTCCGCGAGTTCGGCAACGTAAAGTCTGCCGATTGGTATTTCGTTTAATTTAATGATTTGAAAAAAGGCGTTTTTGTAATTTGAGTTGTAATGCTGCTGCTGCAATTGAAATTGTTGTTGCAAAAAAGCATTTTTCTGCTCCTCGTCCCATGGCGCAAGTTTTAGTTCGTTCGCCCTTGTTTCTGAATACAGGGCAAATAGGAAAGGCACATCTTGATGAGCAATCGGAAACTTTGCTATCAGCATTTGTTATTATTCCAGGGGTTAATATAACTAAAACACCGTAAATTTCTCGACAACGAAATTATATAAAATACTATCTCGAATTTAATTGTGAGGAATGCTAACTCAAATTTCTTGAAATTACAAGTTTAAAATACAAATTTATTGCTTTGAGTTGTTAAAGCCCGAAACTTGTAAATTGTCGTTGATAGCCGCTATTGTTAAACTTAGAGCAGATTTAGAATTGGTGTATGAAATAAATTGGCAGAAACCCGCGCGTGATCAAGGGTGCTGATGACGCACAATTTGCACCCAAGTTCGACGCGCGGGTTTCTGCCCTTGAATTATAACCATACATTAACCTCAAATTTGCTCTAGTTTTCAATAAAACGATTGAATACGGATTCATAAATTATGCCGTCGGTGTCCTGACGAATCGGCACAATAAAAAGCGAACCTTCGCCATACTTTTCGTGTTGAAGGTGGTAAATTTTCTGTTCCAAAAAAATATCGTTCGGGCTTTTCAAATAAAGCGAAAACAAAATTGTGCGCGCCGTTTCTTTTTTTTCCGAAATCTCGAAAAATTTTAACTTTATTTCGCTTTCGGTATCCACGAGACGAAAATTGGTGTCCAAAATTTCGCAAAAATCTTCGTAATTTAATTTATCAAACATTTATTTCTCCTGATTTTTAATCTTTCGCCATTCCATCGAAAAATACATTTCATCTTTGCCCGTTATCTGAAAACCCGATTTTTGATAAAGGCGACATGCCGCCGGGTTGTTTCGCGCCACAGTCAAAGTCAGCGGCAGATTTTTTTCCCCGGCTTCATTTTGCAAACCGGTAATTATTTTCGCGCCCGTCCCCAAACCGCGAAATTTTGGCAGCAGCGAAATATCAACCAATCTTAAATCTGCTGCGCTTCGATTGACAATCAATCGTCCGATTTTTTCTTTTTCCAACCAAATAATCGAATTTTCCGCGTCGGGAAATTGGAGTTGATAGGCTTGTTTTTGAATTTTATACTGCATCGCCAAAAACTGTCCGAGTTGTTCCGTGTCCCAGCCAAGTGACGAAAATTCATCACTTCTTGTACTGAAATAAACTTCAGAGAGAAAGTCTTCATCCGTCACGGTCGCGCTGACAATTTCTATTTTCCCATCGGAAGATTTACTCAAACCTTTTTCTGACATAAAAAATATAATATAATTTTTGTTACTGTAAATAAATTGGTGCGTTTATTTTCTTTATGAAAAACGATTTGCTTAATCAATTAATTGAATCGAGAGAACAATTAACGCGCCTCAAAGCCATTGCTTGCCGAATGGCTCACGAGCGTGTGCTGATTGACCGCAAGACACGATTGCCGGTCGCCGGTATTGTGCCGGAGATAGAATTTCAGCGCGTCGGTTTATGCAATTCCGCTAAAAGATCCAAAAATCCGGCGTGCAGTCACACAATGGCGCGGTATTCGATAGAAAACGCGCTCGATATTTTGGAGCAATGCGGTAAATACAGCGATTGGCGCGCCGAATTTAACGATTTGAACAACCGGATTCATCTGCTCGACCATAAAAAAGGCGAAGCCGAAAAACATTCAGCGCGGATCATCAAAAGAAACCGCGAAACCGAGCAAACCAAAGATCGTTTTTCAATGGAAGAACCGGCTTTGATAAAAAAACAAATTGCCGAAATAGAGCGGCAACACAGTCTTTTCGTCGAAAAGATCGAAAAATTAAAAAACAATATTCTGGCGGCGATAAATTCGGCAATTAAAATTGAAGAAAATAACGCTTGCAGCCACTGGGGAAATTGAGTTTAGCGTGCCGATTGATAAAGATTATTAGCTTTTTACCAATCTGCAATTGAAAATGCCCGTCGAAACTAATTGTCTTTCCCGACGAAGGACATTGGATTTTGAAGTCGCAGAATTCCGAATTTTGGTATAAAAATGTAATGGATTGGTTTGCCGAATATTTGAAACCTTAAACCGATCTTGGAGCAAAAAAATAAAAGAGTCGTAACTTTCCAATTGATGAGTGTTACGACTCTTTTATTTTTTTTCCAGTTAGTTTTTTACTGTGGAGAATTTGCGCGATTCCCTTCAAACGGAAGCGGCGGAAGTCCGGGCATCTCGGCATTGATAACGCCTTTTATCGAATCACCGTCAATCGTTCCGTTGATAGTTAAGTCAATGTCCTGACCTTGAATCTGAGTTTTCGCTGTGCCGATAAATTTATTGCCTCTCACCTTTCCATCCGTAATTTCGCCTTTGCCGAGCATCGATTCGAGTGTGCCGACGATTTTTGCATTTTCCTGTTTCAACTCCAACTTTATAGGCAATTGCTGTCCCTGCGCTTCGACAGTTAAATCCCATTTTCCGGTTACATCGACATTTTCGCCGCTTTCTGTTTTGCCATATTTTGTAATATCGACCGGCTTGCCTTCCGTGTCGAAGACTTCGATATTTTCCGAATAAGACTTGACTTGCGGCAAAATTTCTTCGGCATCGCCAACGACGACGATGGCGATTTTATCGGGCGTGATATATTTTTTCGCCATTTGCTCGACCTCATCAAGCGTTACGGCATTGATATTGTCGCGGTAAGTTTGCAAATAATCTTCGGGCAAATCATAGAGTTTTTGCGAAACGATCAAATTGGTCAAGCCTTCTTGTGTTTCGGCGCGAAGCGGGAAAACGCCGGTCAAAAAATTCTTTGCGTCGTTCAATTCTTTTTCCGTAACTTTTTCATCACGAATCCGATTGAGTTCATAGAAAAATTCGTGAAGCGACTCGCCCGTAACAGGTGTGCGGACTTCCGCTGTTGCTTCAAAAGAACCGGCAAGACGGCGTGTGTCGAGTCTTGAATAGGCACCGTAAGTATAGCCTTTTTCTTCGCGCAGATTCATAAACAGACGCGACGACGCGCCCGCGCCCAAAACCTGATTCATCAGCAAAACAGGAAAGTAATCAGGACTTGTGCGTTCAATCGCCAGATTTGCCAAGACGATATTCGATTGCGCCGAACCCGGACGATCAACCACAGTTAGCGTCGTTTTACTACGATCCGGTAATTCTGAAAATTCAATATCTTCGAATTCTTTTGATTGCCAATCACCGAAATTATCTTCGATTTCTTGCAGCAATTCGGCGCGCTTGACATCGCCGACAATAATAAAAATCGCATTATTCGGGGCAAACATTTTTTCGTGAAAGGCAAGCAGATTTTTCCGCGAAATTTTCTCGATGTCGGTTTTGGATGGCGAAATAATGCTATACGGATGTTCGCCGAAAAGTATTTTGTCAACCTGTTCATTAGCCAAAAAACCGGCGTTGGCGCGTTGTGATTCCAAACCTTGAATGGAATTTTTTTGATACAGGGCGATTTCGGCATCGGGAAAAGTCGGATTTAAAGTTAAATCAGCCATCAGTTGAACAACATCTGAACTATAAAGCGATAAAGTCGAAGCCGCCATAGTCGTATTATCTGCGCTCGAACCAGCCGAAATCATTGCTCCGAGCCTTTCAATCTCTTCGGCAATCTGTTTGCTTGAGCGCGTGGTTGTCCCTTCGTTAAGTAAAGCCGCCGCCGCCGATGTTAAACCGACACAATCCTTCGGATCATTTATATCGCCGAAGCGAAATGCCAATCGAAAAGAAACAAGCGGTAATTGGTTATTTTCAAAAATAACAATCTTCAAACCATTCGGCAGAACGGTTTCAAAAGGTTGCGAAATTTCAAATGGTTTCGGTGCAAGCGGCTGCGGAGCGTTTTTACGAAAATCTTGAGTCATAATAATTTGTAATGTTTTTTGATTAAACTGTTTCGGGAGGAAAAACTTCGAGTAATGCTCGATTATCCGTATTGAGATATTTATTAACTGCATCTCTGATCTGCGCGGGTGTAATTTGTAAATACACATCGAGCTCGGAATTGATAAGAGTCGGATCGCCGTCATAAAGCGCAAATTCGGCAAGTTGCTGGGCGCGTGAAAGAGAAGATTGGCGCGCCCGAACTTCACCTTTAATCAGTTGATTATGCAATTTTTGGATTTCGGCTGAAGTTGGTCCGTTGGTCGCCATATCTACTATTTCTTCCATAATTATTTCGCGGATCTGGCTGATATCCTTTTCAGGTTTCGGAATGGCGTAAATGATGTAGCTGGAAGGTCCGCGCCGTTCATCTGCACCGCCAAAAATTTGCATAACCGATTCATCGCCTTTGACCAGTTTTTGATAAAGCCGCGAACTTTCGCCGTTGTTAAGTAATCGTCCGGCTAATTCGAGTGCTTTAAATTCGGTCGTGTTGCGCGGCGGAATTTTCCAACCAAACAGAAAAGCGGGAAACGGCGCGAGCTTGTCTTCATATTTTTGATATGTTACGGCTACTTCCGGCGGTTCGCTGACATCAATTTCGGGAGGTTGCGGTTGTTTCGGAATTGCCGCAAAATATTGATTAACAAGTTCTTTGGCTTCTTCCATTTCAAACGCGCCCGATATTACCAACACGGCGTTGTTCGGCGCGTAATAAACGCGGAAAAATTCCTGCACATCTTCAACCGAAGCATCGTCCAAATCAGCCATCGAACCAATTGTCGAGTGCGCGTTGGCAAAATTTTTGAAGATCATCTCGTCAAGTAAAACGCCGACTTGACCATAAGGACGATTATCGTAATTAAGCCGCTTTTCTTCCTGCACGGCGTTGCGCTGGTTGTCGAGATTTTCCGTCGTTACGGCAAGCGAACGCATTCTGTCGGATTCCAGCCATAGCGCAAGCGGCAATTGGTTGGCGGGCAAGGATTCATAATAATTTGTCCTTTCGGAACTCGTCGTGCCGTTCATCGTGCCGCCGGCGTTGGAAATATATTGAAAATGTTCGCTCTTTTTGACATTTTCCGAACCTTGAAACATCATATGTTCAAACAGATGTGCAAAACCCGTGCGCCCTTCTTTTTCATTGCGCGAACCGACATCATAATAAACCGCGACGGACACGACCGGCGTTGTATTATCTTGATTTAAAACCACTCGCAAACCATTTTCAAGTGTGAATTGTTCGATATTTAACGGCTGTAATTTGAAGACTTCCGACATAATTTCTCCCAAACTTTTTGATATTGCCCTGTTCAAAATTCTAAAAGAGCAAACAAATATGTAATCATTTTATGCGTGAAAAAGCAAAAAGTCGGAAAGGTTAAAAGTGAAAAAGGTTAAAAGTGAAAAAGTGTTTTTGAGGTTGCTGACCAAACTTTTTCCCCTTTTCCCCTTTTCCCCTTTTCCCTTATCAGGTTTATACTTTCTCTTTTGAATTTATAAACAAATAAGGATTTTATATATGGCATTTTTTTGGCGAAGAAAGAAAGACGAGGACAAATTCTCAACCTCGGTTTTGGGTTTAGACAAATCAATCGAGGAACTCAAAGCGCAGGAAGAAGCGGTTGAAAGGGAAATCGGCGTGCGGTTTACGAAAGCGATTGAAAAAACGCGCGATTCGATAAATAATCGTTTAGATAAGGTATTTGAAGGACGCAAAAAGATTGACGAAGCATTTCTCGACGAACTCGAAGAATTGCTTATCTCGACCGACATCGGTGTTTCGACAACTTTGCAGATCATCGAATCGGTTCGCAAAGGCGTTTCGCGGCAGGAGATCAACGATTTGAATGCACTCAAAGCCGCGATGAAACGTGAACTTTTAGAAATTCTCCATCATTCGGCGGAATTAGGCGTGGCTGACGAAACCAAATACGATCTGGACATCAAACCGTATGTTTTGATGGTCGTCGGCGTGAACGGTGTCGGCAAAACGACAACCATCGGCAAACTCGCGCAACGCATCAAAATGGAAGGCAACGAAATTTTAATTTGCGCCGCTGATACTTTTCGCGCCGCCGCTTCGGAACAATTGGAAATTTGGTCAAATCGCGCCGGTGTTCCTTTGATTCAGCAGAAACAGGGAACTGATCCGGCGGCAGTTTTGTTTGACGCGCTGAAATCGGCAAAGGCACGAAATGCCGACGTTTTGATTGTGGACACGGCGGGAAGATTGCACAATAAATCAAATTTGATGGCTGAACTCGAAAAAATGAAACGCATTGCCGGACGCGAAGTCGAAGGCGCACCGCACGAAACTTTGCTTGTCATTGATGCTGTGACGGGACAAAACGGACTCGAACAAGCCCGTCAATTTTTAAAAGTCGCCGACGTTACGGGAATCGTCCTAACCAAACTCGACGGCACAGCCAAAGGCGGTATCGCTGTCGCCATTGCTAAAGAATTAAATCTGCCGATTCGCTATGTCGGAATTGGTGAATCAGTCGATGATTTAATGGTTTTCGACGCGGAAAGTTATGTGAACGGCTTGTTTAATTGAAATTGATGTTTCACCGTAAATAAGACCGGATCAAAATTACAATAAAAGAGGTCAAAATTAATTATGAGAAGGCTTCAAATTATTTGTATCTTGTGTTTGTTGGCGATGTCTGTTTTTGGGCAAAGTATCAACACCATACAGGTCTTATTGCCGCAGCAGACGATTGAACGCCAACTCGCTAATGGTGAAACACAAAGTTATCAAATCACACTTGAAGCTGATGAGTTTTTTCAAATTCGCGTTGAACAACAAGGGATTGATGTCGTGCTGAAATTAATCGGTTCAACCGGCAATCAATTGGTTTCGATGGATAGTCCGAATGGAATCAGCGGAATTGAAACACTGAGTTGGGTAGCGAAAAGTGCGGGTAATTATGAAGTTCAGGTGAGTTCGCTCGATGCCAAGGCAAAAGCCGGAAAATATATTCTAAGGCGTGAGCCTTCGCGTCAGGCAACCTTAAAAGATCGCCGCCGGGTTGAGATCGAAAGCATTTTTGCCGAAGGTATGGCGGCAAGCGGCGCAGACGGAAAAACCTCGACGGCGATTGCAAAATTTGAAGATGCCCTGAAAGGTTGGCGCGAATTACAGGAAAACGATTTGGCAGAAATGACCGAAAGATTGGTCAAATCACAAAAGGGTTTACAAACATATTTCGATGCCGTAAAACTTTACGAACTAAACACACCGGAATCATGGCAAAAGGCAGTTCTGAAATTTGATGAAGCCGGCAAAATTTATCACGAAATAGGCGACCGTGCCTCCGAATCTTTTTGCTTAAGTTATGCAGGAAACGTCAGTAACTATTTAGGTGAAAGACAAAAAGCCCGCGAATTTTACCAGCAAGCCTTACCGCTTGTTCGCGCTGTCAACGACAAAAAAGAAGAAAGTGTATTGCTCAATAAATTAGGTTTGCTCGCGTCGTTTTTTGGCGAAAAACAGAAGGCACTCGAATTTTACAATCAAGCCTTACAGGTTTTTAAAGCACTTGACGACAAAGACGGTGAAGCGATAGTTCTCAACAATATCGGGACGATTTACGATGATTTGGGCGATAAACAAAAATCGCTCGAATTTTACAATCAATCCCTTTCGATTACAAAAGCAAGCGGCAATAAAAACGGTGAAGCGACTGCGCTCGGCAATATCGGTTCGATTTATTCGGGTTTGGGCGAAAAACAAAAAGCTCTCGATTATTTCAATCAAGCCTTGATACTGCTCAGAGAACACGGCAATAAAAATTACGAGGCGACGACGCTCAACAACATCGGGGCGGTTTATGATGATTTGGGCGACAAGCAGAAAGCACTCGATTATTACAACCAAGTTTTGCTTCTTCTTAAAGAATTAAAAGATACCGGCGGCACGGCGATAACGCTTAATAATATGGCGTTGGTCTGGTTTTATTTGGGCGAAAAGCAAAAAGCACTTGATTATTACAACCAAGCCTTACAGATTCTCAAAGAAATTGGCGACAAGCGCGGCGAAGCGATAACGCTGACTGGTATCGGCGGGATTTATGCAAGTTTTGGCGAAAGGAAAAAGGCACTCGAATTTTATAATCAGGCATTACCGATAAGTCGCGCCGCCCAAGACAAAAGCGGTGAAGCCTCAACGCTGACTAATATCGCCGAAACCTATTCGGTGTTGGGCGAAAATCAAAAGGCGTTGGAGTATCTCAATCAGGCTTTGACGCTTCGCCGGGCGATTGGCGATAAGAACGGCATAGCAATAACATTAAACAATTTCGGCAACATCTATGCAAATTTAGGCGACAAACAGAAAGCCGTCGAATTCTTTAATCAAGCCTTAGAAGTTAGTAAAACTATCGGCGATAAGCACGGCGTAGCAGTTACGCTGACAAATTTGGGAGTGATTTACGGAGATTCGGGCGAGATGCAAAAATCGCTCGAATATCATAATCAATCGTTGACATTACGCCGCGAACTCAAAGATAAAAACGGCGAAGCGATAACGCTCGGCAATATCGGCACGGTTTATGACCGTTTGGGCGAAAAGCAAAAAGCACTCGATTATTACAAGCAGGTTTTGCCGATTTTCAGAGAATTGAAAGCCAAAGATGCGGAAGCCGTCGCGCTGAATAATCTCGGTTCGATTTACGATGATTTAGGCGAAAAGCAAAAGGCACTCGAATTTTATAATCAATCTTTGTTGCTTCGCCAAGCCGTCGGTGACCGAAGCGGCGAAGAAGTTACACTTAATAATATCGGCTATATTTATCAAGGCATAGGCGAAAAGCAAAAGGCACTCGATTATTACAACCAAGCCTTGCAGATCAGCAGAGCAATCAGCGATAAAAACGGCGAGGCAACCGTTTTGAGCAATATCGGCATAATTTATTCGGATTCGGGCGACAAACAAAAGGCACTCGAATTTTATTTCCAATCGTTGCCGTTGCGTCGTGCCGTGTTGGATAGAAGCGGCGAATCAACTTCGCTCAACAATATCGGCAAAGTCTATGCTGATTTGGGCGAAGGCGACAAAGCAATTGATTATTTGAATCAATCTTTATCGCTCAGCCGCTTTATCGGGGAAAAAAGCAAAGAAGCCTTAACTCTCAACAATTTAATGTTTTTGTATTATTCGCTGAAGAATCTCAAGTTTGCAGCATTTTACGGCAAACAAGCGGTTAATGCGTATCAGCAACTACGCTCAAACATCAAATCGCTGGATAAATCTTTACAGCAATCGTATCTTAAATCGGTAGAATTTTCTTACCGATCTCTCGCTGATGTGCTCATCGGACAAGGGCGTTTTGCCGAAGCGGAACAAGTTTTGGCAATGCTCAAGAACGATGAGTTTTTTGACTTCGTTCGCCGTGATGCGGGAGAAATTAAAAATTTGACTAACCGCATCGAACCGAATAGCGCAGAACGAAAGGCACTCGAACGATATTTGGAAACTGCCGAAAAAATAACTGCACTCGGCACGGAAACTATCAAACTTGAAGACAGTAAAAAGCGTTTAGGAACGGATTTTAAGGAGCAAGTCCGACTTGACGAACTAAACCAAAAACTTACCGATGCAAATACGGCATTCAGATTATTGCTCAAAACTTTGGAGAAAGAATTTGGTTCGCAAACTAAAAAAGAAATCGAAATTGACCGAGTCTTACAAGGAAAACTTCAACAATGGGGTGCCGGAACAGTGGCGATCTCGACAATTTTGGGTGTAGATCGCTACCGGGTTGTTCTGACTACGGCGAAAGTTCAGGTTGACGGTAAAACTGAAATAAAATCAGCCGATTTGAATAAGAAAATATTCGATTTTCGGGCGGCTTTGCAAAATCCGAACGTCGATCCGAGACCGCTCGGCAAAGAGCTTTACGATATTTTGATCAAACCGATAGAATCGTCTTTAATCGGTGCAGAAGCAAAAACATTAGTCTGGACTTTAGATGGAACATTGCGTTATATTCCGATTGCGGCATTGTGGGATGGAGAAAAATATCTTGCCGAAAAATTTCAAAATGTCGTCGTAACTTCGACTACCCGGCAAGTTCTACAAGCGCAAACGAACAGCGATTGGCGGGCGTTAGGTTTAGGAGTGAGTAAAGCAAGCAATATCAATCTTTCATTTTCGGAAGACCAGATCAGTTTTAGTGCATTGCCGGGAGTTACCAGGGAATTACAGGAAATTGTTCGCAATGGCGAAAACAACCAATCGGAAAACGGAATATTGTTAGGGAGACGATATGTTGACAATGAATTTACCGTCGCGGCACTTAAAGATCAACTCGGTTTGACCTTAAAAGATAATCAGCGAAAATACAATATCATTCATTTTGCCACACATTTTCGGCTCGGAAGTGATACGGCGGATTCATTTTTGCTTTTAGGTAATAATCAGGCATTAACTCTCGAACAGGTTGCCGATTCATCCGAGTTGAACTTTTCCGATGTGGAATTAGTAACTCTCTCGGCTTGCAACACGGCATTTGGAAACAGTAGCGGGAAAACCGAGTTGGCGGAAAACAACGGCAAAGAAGTTGACAGTTTGGCAACCTTTATCGAAAATCGCGGCGCAAAGGCGATATTGGCAACACTTTGGTCGGTTTCGGATGAAAGCACTTCGTTGTTAATGAGTGAATTCTACCGCCGGCACAAAGTAAATCCCGAAATAACTAAAGCCGAAGCGATGCAAAAAGCGCAAATTGCAATGATCGAAGGCAAACTTAAACCCACTGTAAAAGCAGATTTGAAAAATCGAGATGTCGGAATTCTTCAAGTTGGTAAAGATTTAAATCAACCACCATTTAAAACCGATGAAAACGCCCCATTTGCTCACCCGTATTACTGGTCGCCGTTCGTATTAATCGGAAACTGGAGATAAATAAAGCAAAATCTTAAAGTTGCGGATTGAAAAAATCCGAAAAAAAGATTATGTATAAGTTCGTTTGTTTTTACAACAAACTTCTTAAAATTTTAATTAATCGGAAAAGGCAAGGGGAAAATGAAAAGAATATATTTGCAAAAAGCACGAACACAAATTGCCCGCCCAAATACGATTCGAGGTATAAACAAGCAAATAGTATTAAATTATGTCCGGGATCGTTCGCCGATTTCGCGTGCTGAAATTGCCCGCGAAACCGCGCTTCAACGCTCCACTGTTTCATCAATCGTGGATGATTTACAGCAGATCGGCTTGATTGAAGAGATCGGAACCGGAAGTTCGACCGGCGGCAGAAAACCGACTTTACTTAAACTAAAAACGGGAACGCCGGTAGTTATCGGCATAGACGTTACGCCCCGAAAAACAACCATCGCCGTCGCAGATTTGGCAGGTCAGGTATTGTGCAAGCAAATAATGCCGACTGATTCGGATATGGAATTTATGACCGGGCAAATAATTTGCCGGGTTTCGGAATTTGCCGAAAAATATAAAAACTATGATCTGGAAGTCGGAATTACTGTCCCGGGCGTAACCGATCAAGCGGTCGGGACAGTGCTTTACATCCCATATTTTCACTGGCACGACTGGGATATTAGCCGCCAAATTACAAAAAAAACAAATTTGCGGGTAACAATTGACAACGATGCAAACGCGATTGCTTTAGCTGAATTATGGTTTGGTCGGGAAGAAATTAGGAGAATCAGAAATTTTATTACCGTTTTGGTGAGTGAAGGAATAGGCACCGGCATTATTTTTGACGGACAAATATATCGTGGTGATAAAGGAGCCGCCGGTGAGTTCGGGCATATGGTGGTCGGAAAAAATGCTCCGGTCGAATGTTCGTGTGGTAGCCGCGCTTGTTGGGAAGCACATTCAAGTGAGAATTCGATTTTAATGCGTTACAACAACTCGTTGGATGACAAAGATTTGAAAAGTATGGAAATTACCCAATTGGTTGACTTAGCAATTGCGGGTGATGAAAAAGCCGTAAGGGCGATAAAAGAAACAGCCCATTATCTCGGTATCGGTATTTCAAATCTCATTGTCGGTTTAAGTCCCGAAGCTGTAATTGTTGACGGAAGTATCACGAGAGCTTGGGATTTGATTGCCGACGAACTTAGAACTTCTGCTGAAAGAAGCGTCCGTCGAGGATTGCCAAAAACTATTATTATGGCTTCTTCACTTGGCGATTCGCCGACTTTAATCGGGTCTTTAAGTCTTGTATTAGCAAGAAAATTTGCTTCTGCAAGTTAAACAATTATAGTGATCGCTTCCAATTTGTTTTTCCTGCGAACAATTAAAAAATTAGGGTCTTTCACAATCAGCCACCCGTTGAAAATAAAAATAATCCGAAAATTTCTGCGTTTATCTGATAAAACTTCAATTCTGTGTAAACTTTTCTTGACAACCGGATTAACTTATATTTAAACTTAGTTTACTCTCTAAACAAACATATTTCGTTTGAGAATAAAACAAGATGACAATTTACTTGTGGAAAACTGTATAAAAATTTGAGGGTTTAAACAACACTTAAAAATTAAATAGAATAATAAGTAGCATGAAAATTATTTCTTTTTTGCAATTAAATTCGATTGTAATGATTAACTGCTGATTAGAATTTTTTTTACATAGTGGGATTGAATAATCTTAGTATTAAAAAATTGAGTAGAAATTCTAAAAAAAACAAATAAACCGGACGAAGATTATGTGTCTTCTCCTTCTAACGAGGTTCAAACTTATGATAACCAAAACAAAAAATTCAGTCTTTTTTTGTTTGACATCGATGCTTTTTTTATTAGCATTTAGCACTTTCGTAAACGCCCAAAATAATAAGGGCAGTATAGTTGGGACGGTTACAGATCCAAATGGAGCAGTAGTTCCAAATGCGAAAATAACCATAACCAATAATGCTGATGGGCAAACACGCGATATTACCAGTAACGAAAGTGGAGATTTTGCTTTCCCTAATCTCGATCCGGGCAACTATAAAGTTGCGATTGAATCAAGCGGTTTTAAAACACTTGTTTTGTCATCCGTAACTGTTCAGACGAATTCCCGTGTGCCGGTCACCGCAGCATTTACCGAGGTATCCGGCGCAGGTGAGAATACGGTAACTATTACCAATGACAGCGCACCCGTGGTAGAAAGTGAAACCAGTGTGCGTGGTGATGTCATTACCGGACGAGAGGTAGTTGATTTACCGATTCCCCAAAGAAACTTTACACTTCTTGCCGCATTATCGCCGGGCGTTACTCGTCCAGGTGGTGGATCAGTCGGTGTTCTTGGTGGCTCTAATCGAGTAGATCCAGGTGCAGGTAATCCTTCAACCGAATCCACTCGTTTCCGCGAGTCCGGTGGTTCGGTTATTTCTGCCAACGGAGCGCGTGTAACTCAGAACAACTTTTCGCTTGATGGCGTTGATAACAACGAATCGCAGTTCGGACAAATTGCAATTTATCCAAATCCCGATGCGATTGCCGAGTTCAAAATTGAAACGAGTGTTCCGCAAGCTGAATCAGGACGCGGCGGCGGCGCGATTATATCGACGACTTTTAAATCAGGCGGCAACGCAGTTCACGGAACTGTTTTTGAAAATTATCAAGGACGGTTTTTAAGTGCAGCGGCATCTCAGTTTGATGAAAGAGGTGATAACAGAGGTAGAAATCCTAACTATGTAACCCATAACTACGGTGGAACGGTCGGCGGTCCTATCTTCTTGCCGGGATTTAACGAAGGCGGACCTTATTTCTATAACGGGCGTAACCGTTCATTCTTTTTTATATCGGTTGCCGGTCAACGTAATGCAACACCTGCTTTTGGCGGCGGCGAGTTTCAGTTTGTAACAGTGCCAACCCTGCGACAAAGAAATGGCGATTTTAGTGAATTATTGGTTGGTGGAACATCTGAGTTTCGTTTTCCATCGACATATATACAGCCTGTAGGTGTCGCTTGTCGCCCTAACCCTGACAATCCAAGTCAAAGGTTTTGCACTTTTCCAACCGGAACGATTTTCACTCCAGCGGGTTTACCGATTTCGGGAAATAATTTGGCAAATTGTCCTTCGTGCGGTGCTTCCTCGCAGTTTGGGAGGAATTTATTGAATGCATATCCATTACCCACTCAATCGGGATTAGTGAATAATTTTCGTCGCAATCGTTCAGAGCGTTCAACCGTAGATAGCTACGATGTCAAGATTGATCATAAGATTACCAGCAATAATTCGATTTTCGGGCGTTACAGCAAATCAAGTAATTCGCGCATTCGGGACAATAATTTTCCGCAGGGAAGTTCGCCTAACAATAATGACTTACCTTCCGGTTTCGGTGCAGGTGATGAATTTGGCAACTCCCGAGGAGTTACTTTAGGCGACACACATACTTTTTCATCAACCATTATTAACGATCTACGTGTTGGTTGGACACGGGTTGAAATTGGAATTAACAATCCCGGCATTAACGGTTCGTTAGGTTTCAATCCAAATATTTCAGCCAATTTAGGTGCAAACAATATCAACAATGTCAGCACCGACCAAGGGATTATTTTACTTGGGATTGTTGATCCGAGTTTCAGTCAGGAGTTTGTCGGGGATGGGGGAGCATTTTTCTTCCAATCAGACAACTATAATTTTGCAGATGCGGTAACTGTCGTTCGCGGCAGTCAAATTTTCAAAGCCGGAGTTGACTTGCGAAATCGTCGCAACTCAAATTTTGACGGCGGGCGCAATGGCGGAACTAAAGGTAATTATCAATATGGAACATCAGCAGGTGGGTTTGTTTCCGGTAATTATAATGTTATTGGAGCCAACGATACCGGTTCGGCAGTCGCAAATTTCCTTCTCGGCTATCAACCCGGTTTTGTTACTCGTGGAACTCCGGGCGGACCATACACAATTCAAAATGCCGAGCTTGCATACTTTGTTCAGGATGATTGGAAAGTCAATAATGATTTAACATTAAATCTGGGATTGCGTTACGACGTATTTACAGCACCAACAGAGCGTTTTGACCGCCAATCAAATTTTGATCCGGCAACCGGAAGAATCAATGTTGCCGGGGAAAATGCTCCCGGCGGACGTGATCTTGCGAAAAATGATTTGAATAATTTCGGACCAAGATTAGGTTTTGCTTATAGCGGTTTTCTACCAAACAAAAAACTTGTTTTGCGCGGCGGTTACGGACTTGTTTACACGACGGATGTGAGTGGTGTTCAGCCGCTAACAACAAATCCGGGAACAGGCGCAGCAAACTTTTCCTGTACTCCGATTACCAATCCGGCAGGTTGTCCTTCGAACTATCCGCGTGGTAGAAATCCTTTTGAAAGTGGTATTCCAAGAGCAAATTCAACCGTAGCGGCACCGGGTTCGAGTTTTGTTGCTCCAACCGGAGGAACGATTATTTACAATGATCCGAATCGCAGGGATGCTTTTGTTCATCAATATAACGCAACCGTCCAATATGAATTTGCGCGAAACTGGTTGGCAGAAGCAGCTTATGTCGGTTCGAGTTCGCGTAATTTATTGTTAGTTCGCAATATAGGGGCAGCACAAAATAACGGTGGTCCGGGTTCAAGACAAATTACGAATATAGACACCGTTATTGCTAGCGAATATGTCGGTAGTGCAAGATATGACGCACTCCAAACCAAAGTTGAGAAACGCTTTTCGGATGGATTATCAATTTTGAGTGCATATACATTTTCCAAAGCAATTGACAATACGCCCGGGGGGTTTTGTATCGGTGGAACAGGTCCTTCAACTTGCGGACCTGATAATCCTTTTGATTTGAATGCTGACCGCGGACTTTCCGATTTGGATGTTAGACATCGTTTTACATTTGCCAGTGTTTACGATTTACCTATCGGACGTAATCGACAGTTTTTAAGTAAATTACCATCGGTTCTTGATTTCTTTATCGGCGGCTTCCAAATTAATAATATCGTTACGCTTCAAAGTGGTCCGGTTTTTTCAGTTACTTCAAATGGCGGGCGGGTAAATATTATAGGTGACCCGACACCGACAGATGCACAACGCGCCAATGGAATTCAACTCAATCGGGCAGCTTTTGCAACATCGACGACCCGAATTTTCCCGAACTTGGAAAATTCGGCAGTTATCGGTAACTCGAAACGTAACGGATTCAGAGGCAATCCGCAATATTATTGGGATGCCTCTTTGTTTAAAAACTTTCCTGCACAATTTATTAGCGAAGCATTTAACGTCCAGTTTAGATTTTCGGCTTTTAACGTGCTTAATAATGTAAATCGTTCGACTCCGAGTTCATCTCTCCAAGATACAACAAATTTCGGTAGAGATTTATCGGAACAACGCCGACGGCAACTTGAGTTTGCAATTAAATTGATTTTCTAACAAGTTAGAGCGAGTCAGTTTTAACCGGGTGACGGCTATTAAAAATGTTCGTCACTCAATTTTACCTTATAAGGTTAAATAAAAAGCCGGGATGGAAATTATCAGCAAATATGTATTTTGTTTTTTTGCTCTTATAATTTATCCGGGCTTTTTGTTTGCCCAATCGACAAACAATTTGTCGCCGAAAGTTCTTGAAACGATAAAAAAATTTCAAACAAATGCCACGGCAGAAAATCTGGCGGAACTAAGGAAAGCCGGTTTTTTGCTTTTGGGCGAAGGAAAATTTGAAGAAGCCGGGGCAGTATTTAAGCAGATTTTGGCTAAAATACCGAATGACGCAATTAGTCTTTACGGGAATGCGGTCAGCTTGTTTAATACGCAACAATTGGTTGCCGCCGATGTCGCAATTTCTAAGGCAAATGATCTTTTTGCCCAACAAAAAAACAATTCGCTGCTTGCCGACGGCTTAGTCTTATCGGCTGTAATTTCGGCGGTTAAACGCGATAATACGGCTGCGATTGAAAAACTTAAAAAAGCGGTTGCTTTAGTCCCGACACATTTTGATGCCAACTTATCGCTTGGACGCGCCCTTTTCGGTAGCGGCGATATGGCTAATGCCATTTCTGCCTTTCGTGTCGCGCTTATACAGCAACCGCAAAACATCAAGGCAAACTTTTTTTTAGCCACATCGCTCGAACGAAACGGCGAAACTACAAACGCTTTAGAGGCATATCGGCAACTGATAAAAATTGCTCCGAATGTTGCCGATGGATATTTAGGACTCGGTGTTTTACTGGTAAAAACGGAAGGTGCAACTTCGTCCGAAGGTTTAACGATTTTACAAAAAGCGGTGGCGATAAATCCGAATCTATACGAAGCGCAAATTACGCTGGGCAAAGTTTTTTTGCAAAAATCCGAAAATAATGAGGCTTTGATTCATCTGCAAAAAGCTGTAAAATTATTACCGGAGAATCCCGAACCACATTATCAACTTTTGCAGGTTTTACGACGATTAGGTAAAAAAACCGAAGCCGAAGCCGAGCTTTTAATCATCAAAGAAATTCACGAAAAACATCGCGGCTCAAGTTCTAAGCCGCAGTAGGTTTTCGTGTTATGAGGAAATTGCTATGAAGAAAATATCTATTTTAATGTTTTTTGCTTTTTGTTTTTTCAGTGTTTCGCAGCTTACGGCACAAATTACGGATAAAACAAAAAAAGAAGATAAATCAAAAAACAGCATCGGCGGTAAGGAACATAATGCGGAGATTGTCGGGGTAAAAATCGGGATGGACGTTCCGACTGCGCTGGAAGCCGTTTTTGTAAATTCTAACCGTAAAACCGGACAGGAAAAACCGGACTCCAAACGTAATGAAGGAAAAAATAACAAGGATGTCCGCGTTCTTTATAAAAATCTGCCGCAAGGCGATTTACAAATCGTTTTTGCCGAAGGGAAGGTTGTTAAAGAGGTTCTTTTAAATTATGCCAAGCCGCCGAACATTGACGATTTGAGACTTCCTTACACCGGCGATATTGGTATTGCCCTTGATGGTGATAGATTCGACGACCGCTACAGTGTCGGTTTTACGGACAGTCAAAAACTGCAAAGAATCTGGTGGCGCGATGAAAAAACAACGGGCGGATATAGTATTCGCGTTCAATTTTTCTCGCCGAACAAAATTAAAGATGCCGGAGCAAAATTCGTTGTTACGACTGTCCAAAAACTTTTACATGTAACCCCGGGCGATCAGGCGAAATTTGCACAAGCCTTTTCTTTGTCAGAAAAATAGTGCATTTAATAACAAAGAAAATTATATTATCGGCAATTGTTGTGATGGCGGCAACAACCTTTGTTTTCTCTCAAATTCGCCGTCAGGTTCAATCTGCAAATAATCAAACAAATCTTTCGGAGATCGTAGAATTAGTAAACGACAAGCAGTTTGCCGAAGCGGAAACACGGCTTAAACTTTTGTTGCAAAAATCGCCGCGTGATTTTAACGCCCGCACTTTGCTCGGCATCGTTTATAGTGAAACGAACAAGCCCGATCTTGCCGAAAAAGAATACCGGACGGCTTTGCAGATAAACCCGAAATTCATTACCGCTTTAGGCAATCTCGGCATATTGCTGGGGCAGACAGGTAAAACCGACGAATCCGTCAGCAAATTGGAACAAGTTTTGAAACTTGAACCGAATAATCAAGGCGCAGTTTATAATTTGTCGGGTTTGTATATGCTTCGCGGTGAATTGAAAGAAGCTTTGCCGTTACTTGAAAAACTCGCGGGTGTAACCAATTCAGACAAAACGCCGAAAATCAGAGATTTACCGCTACTTATTGCTTTAGCGAAATGTTATGGCGCGTTAAAAATGCCTGAGCGTTTAGCCAATTTGGTTAATTATATTGAAAATCTTAGTGATGGAGACGTGCGGGCAGCATTTACGCTTGGAGTTTCTCTTGCTCAGGTCGGTGAATATAAAATTGCGGCACGATTATTTGAAAAAGTGAATGTTGCACGTCCTAATTCATTGGAAGTTCTTTATAATTTGGGCGTGGCGTATTACAACATCAACCAACTTGATTCAGCCCAATCCGCGCTGGAACAGGTTATCAAAATTAACCCGAATGCACCGGAAGCGTTTTATCGGCTGGGTTTGATCGCATCCGAAAAAAAGGAAGTCGAAAAAGCATTAGGTCTTTGGCTCAAAGCTCTCGAACTAAAACCGCAATATTCTGAGGTCAATTTTTTAATCGGGGAAGAATTGCGAAAGCAAAAAAAATATAATACCGCCTTGCCGTTTTACGAAAAAGCCGTCGTTCAAAATCCCGAAAACCGACTTTATCAATTGCGATTAGGTGTGGCTTATTTTCGAGTCAAGCAGTTTACTGAAGCCGGCGAAGTATTTGAGAGAATGCTCAAAAAATATCCTGATGATTTTAATTTCAACTATTTACAAGGATATGTTGCGCGAAACCAAGGATTATATGACAAAGCACTTGCCGCATTTGAAAAAGCCGACCGACTTTCCCCCGACAATCCTGATGTGATTGCAGGTTTGAGTTTTATCGCATTTCAGCGGGGCGAACTTGAAAAAGCCGAACGGCTTTTGCGTCGGACTTTACAATTAGACAGTAATAATTTTCCCGCACATTACGATCTGGGAAGGTTGTTGGTTAGCCGACAAAGATATTTGGAAGCATTACCCGTTTTGGAACGCGGAGTTCAAATTAACAAAACCGATCCGAGTATTCGTTACCAACTTTTTTTGGCTTATTCGCGCCTAAAACAAAAAGAAAAAGCCAAGCAAATTTTTGCCGAATTCAAGCGTTTAGAAGCCGAATATAATCAAGGTTCGGGATCAAAGCCAATTGAAGAAAACCAAAATTTACCGGAAGAAGCGGACAATACCAAACCTTGATTATTTACAAAAAATGAAAATTGTAATCATCCATTTTATTGTTTTATTTTTTAGTTTTCAACTATTTGCCCAAACGCCGACCGTTTCAAAAGTAGAACCGCCGAATTGGTGGGCGAATCATTCGATCAATCCGGTTCGTTTGCTCGTGCGCGGCGAAAATTTTCAGAGCGCGAAAGTCGTTTCAAAAAATAATCAACTTAAAGTTTCAAACATTCGCGTCAACAGTCGCGGCGATTATTTGTTTTTTGACGTTGAAATTGCGAAAAACGCCAAACCTGCCAAATATGACTTTGAAGTTTCGACGGCGAAAGGTAAATCATCTGTGCCTTTTGAGATTCTCGCGCCGCTCGATGCAAAAACGAATTTTCAGGGAATTACGAATGATGACGTGATTTATTTGATAATGACCGACCGTTTTGCGGACGGCGACGGCGCGAATAATCAAGGCGTTGACCGCCAAAATCCGCGTTCGTGGCACGGCGGCGATTTTAAGGGAATTACAAAAAACATTTCTTATTTGAAGGAACTCGGAATCACGGCGATTTGGCTGACACCTTGGTATGACAACACGGATGAAATCACGAATTGCGACAAGCCTTGGTGTCCGAACACGAGCTATCACGGCTACGGCGCGACGGATTATTATGCGACAGAAAATCATTTCGGTTCGTTCGCCGATTTGCGGGAATTGATCGAAACGGCGCACAAAAACGGCATTAAAGTCATTCAGGATCAAGTTGCCAATCACGTCGGTTTCAAACATCCGTGGGCGAAAAACGCGCCGTTGGAAAATTGGTTTCCGCCGTTTACGCAGGAAACTTTTAATAATTCCGCACTGCTTTCGCCGAACGCTTCGCAGGCAGAACGCGATAATCTGATTCACGGCTGGTTCGATTTTTCGTTGCCCGATATGAATCAGGACGAGCCGGAAGTGGCAAAATACGAGATTCAAAACGCTTTGTGGTGGATTGCGGCAACGGGCATTGACGGCATTCGGCAGGACACGATTCAATATATGCCGCGCCCGTTTATCCGCGATTGGTCGGGCGCGATTTTGAAGCAATATCCGAAATTTTGGATGGTCGGCGAAGTCTTTGAAGAAGATTCGGCGCAAACCGCGTTTTTCCAAGGCGGCAAAACAGGTTGGGATAACATTGATACGAAATTGCCGTCGGTTTTTGATTTCAAACTCTGGCGCACTTCGCAGGATGTTTTCACTGGCAAAAAGCCGATGCGTGCGCTGCGTGATGTGCTGAAATACGACGGACTTTACGGCAATGTGAATAACGTCACCGTTTTGGCGAACAATCACGACACCGACCGTTTTATGAGTTTGCCCAACGCGACGCTCGAAGGCGCGATGCTTCACACGTCGTTTATCTTAGCGACTCGCGGAATCCCGCAAATTTATTATGGCGAAGAATTAGCGATGACCGGCGGACACGATCCAGATAATAGAAAAGATTTCGTTGGCGGTTTTCCGAATGATTCAATAAATAAATTTACAAAGGAAGGACGAACGGCGGACGAGCAAAAAATGTTCGAGTGGACGCGAGAATGGATTAAATTAAGGCGTGAGAATAGAGTTTTGCGAAACGGAGAAACAGTTGATTTATTTTATGACAATGAATCATACATTTTTGCTAGAAAAATAATGCTGCCTGAACGCTTGGATGCAAAAATAATTGGCTTTAATAATTCTGACAAAGAAAAAACAATTGAAGTTTCAAAAAACAGCTTTGGGAAACTAGCTTCAATTTTTATGAGCGATGAACTTTCTTCGGAAATTGGGAATACAGTAAGCATTAAAGCCACTGACGGAATGTGGAAAATAATAATTCCGGCAAAAACTGTTGTGGTTTACAAAGTGAATCGAAGATAGATGAGTAATTTCCGTTGCCAATGGAAACATAAAATTATCGAATGAAGAAACTTCTCAAAATAATCGGTATTCTTTTAGCTTTAATCGCCATCTTAATTGCAGTCATTATGTTATTGAACGAAAACGACAAAGCCGTTGTTAAAAACTACGCAAGCAACGAAAATTTGAAGACGATCAAGGCGGATTGGAAGGGAACGCCGATTGATCAAAACGGCAGATTCGTCAATCACGAATTTCCGTATTTACCGAAGTTTTCCAAGATTTTGCGTTGGATGTTAAGCGCGAATCCGCAAAAAGAAGAGAAAATAAACGACACGGCGCGGCTTGAAATCAAAGACCCAACCGAGTTTTTACAGAGCGAAAAAGACGGCATTTTGTGGCTCGGACACGCTTCGTTTTTTATTCGTTTGGGCGGGAAAAGTATTTTGCTCGATCCCGTTTTCGGCGAACCTGCGCTTTTGAAACCGCTTGTGAAAATAGAATCGCCGATTGAAAAAATAAAAAGCGTTGATTATGTTTTGCTGTCGCACGATCACCGCGATCACGCGGACGAAAATTCGATTCGCGTCATTGCACAAAAATTTCCGAACGCCAAATTTTACGGCGGTTTGCGGATGGAAGAACTTTTGAAAGATTGGATTTCGCCGTCCAACGAAGTGCAAACGGCTGGCTGGTTTCAGCAATATAATTTGCCCGACGAATCGGTAAAAGTCACGTTTTTGCCCGTTCGTCATTGGTGTCGGCGCGGAATTTTC
>JANMAA010000261.1:0-7241 GCA_031359215.1 Acidobacteriota bacterium
CGCCGACGGCAACAGATACTCCAACCGACACGCCGACCGCGACAGCAACAGCTACGGACACGCCGACAGATACTCCAACGGCAACTCCAACGGCAACTCCAACTCCAACTCCAACTCCAACAGCAACTCCGACTCCAACACCGACTCCAACAGTTACACCAACACCAACTCCGACCGCAACACCGACTCCGACACCAACGGCTACTCCAACTCCGACAGCTACGCCTACACCGACACCAACTCCAAACCTTACTAATTTTAGCGGACGTGCAACTTCTATCACGGGAACAGTAAATGGAACCTTTAGTATTCTCAATGACACCGGTAATTTACCCTCAAGTGGAGGCTTTATTACAAGGTCATTGTCATCAGGAAATTTGTTTTCAGGAATTCTAACCACCACAAATCTCGATGCCACTACCCAGGCTGCTTTCGATCAGAGCCGCTCTCAAGCGATTGTCGAAAGCCTGACCTTTAGGATTAACGGTGAACTAATAACGGCTTCGCTTATTCCGGTCAGCACCCAATGCACTTGTCCGGCGGCAAATACGCCGCCTGATTGTGCCGGCGGCGTGATGATTGACAACTTGCGGCTCAATGGAGTGTTTATCCCGATAACTTTGGTTTCTAATCAAACAGTCTTTTTGCCTAATGGCGGACAGATGATTATTAATGAACAGTTCCGAACAACTTCCGGTAATGGTGGAACGCTTATTATAAATGGTGTGCACGTTTTGATTCCTAATGTGTCGGATATAATTTTTTCCAGATCGGAATCGGGAATCTTTTGCGGTGCAAATGTATCAGCCGATCCTGCGGAGGACGCGCAAGTGGTTTTCCAAGAAGATAAATAGATAAATTCCGGTTTTCTACTCAATTTCAACTTGATTAACCGGGTTTACGGGAACAAAAATCGACAAAATCCAAAAGGCGTGTGGCTAAAAACTTCACGCCTTTTGACGAATTGAACTTGAAGAAAAAATTTGTCAAAGGATTGATTTCTTTTATCAACTGTTGCCGTATTATGATTGATATATCAGACTTTTTCGGGGTAGCGGTTTACAGCCCGAATATAGCATTAAATTTATAAAATTTATGAAAGAAGATAATATTGAAGAACTGGATGGTGTTAATATTTCTAACGAATTACGCTCGATTCGTGAGATCGTCAAAGATTTATCAAAGCCGGTTGCCAAACGCCATCTTCGCAAACGCAAACAAGGCGGCAAGGAAATTTACTATCTCGCATGGCACGACGCGATAAAATATCTCGACCATTACGCTTCGGGTTGGAATTATGAAATTCGCTCGATGAATTCCATTAGCGGCAAACTGATTTTAACCGTGCGCCTGTCAATTCCCTGTCTGGAAGGCATTGTTTATCGCGAAGCAACCGGACAAGAAGACGAAGACCTCGAAATTTACGGAAATTCCAGTTCAAACGCCGAAAGTATGGCACTCCGCCGCGCCTGCACAAAATTCGGTTTAGGTCTGTATCTTTATAATCAATAAACCTTAGCAGTGTATTGTTCAGTCAAAATTGACTTTTAAATTGATTGATAACGGCAAAAGTGGAATTATGAACCTAATGATTGATTCCGAAAAATTACTGACTGTCAAAGAAGCGAGCATTTGGGCAACCAAACACATCGGCAAAGACGTTACGCCTTCAAATATCACTTACCTCATCAATTACGGCAGAATTCTGACGAATGGCAAGAACGGTTCGACGCTGATTCCAAAACAAGAATTAATTGATCATTACGAAAACTATCAACGCGAAGCCGTCTATAAAAAGAAACTCGGCGCAGATTTGAATTGGGCGTTGTCATTCGACCAATACAAAGAATCCGAAACAACCAAGCACGTTCACCGCCTGCATCCATACAAAGGCAAATTCATTCCGCAACTTGTTTTAGAAAGGTAATTAATTATGGAACAAATAAACAACATAGATTATTTTAAGAAAGAGGAAATTATTTATTGGGTAGATAAATGGTTTGTTCAAGAAATGGCTAAAGATAGAATAGGTAGAGAACTTGATGAAGATGAAATGGCAAGTTTTACAAAATCTATGGAATGGGGATTAAGTGAATCGGTTTTTGAAGTAACAAAAATAGCAATAGATTTGGCTACCGAAAATAAATAAAATGCAAGTATTTACAAAGATATTTCAAGGAGACAGCAAAGACATTTTGAAGCAGTTTCAGGATAATTCTGTTGATTTAATTTTCACATCGCCGCCATATGCAGACAGACGCAAACAAACTTACGGCGGTGTTAAGCCTGAAGATTATGTCGAATGGTTTTTGCCAATTTCTGAACAACTTCTGCGCGTTCTTAAACCAACCGGAACATTTGTTTTGAACATTAAAGAAAAAGCGGAAAATGGCGAACGAAGCACATATGTTATTGAACTAATTTTAGCTTTACGCAAACAAGGTTGGTATTGGACGGAAGAATTTATTTGGCATAAGAAAAATTCGTATCCGGGCAAATGGTCAAATCGGTTTCGTGATTCTTGGGAAAGGCTTTTGCAATTTAACAAAAGTCGTAAATTCAATATGTATCAAGATACTGTAAAAGTTCCGGTTGGCGATTGGGCAAAAAGTCGTCTGAAAAATTTAAGCGAAACTGACAAATCACGCGACAATGCTAAAAACGGAAGTGGTTTCGGCAAAAATGTTTCAAATTGGTTGGAGCGCGAAACCGTTTATCCGACAAATGTTTTGCATCTCCCGACTGAATGCAATAACAAAAATCACAGCGCGGCTTTTCCCGATGCTTTGCCCGAATGGTTTATCAAACTTTTTACGCAAGAAGGTGATACGATTTTAGACCCGTTTGCAGGTTCAGGAACAACCTTACAAGTTGCTCAAAATCTTAATCGGAACTCTGCCGGGATTGAAATAGTTCCCGAATATGTTGCTATGATTGAAACTCAACTTGAAGAAGAATCATTATCTGCAAGTCAGAAATTGTTTGTATGAAAGAAATAAACATAGAAGAAGTTGGAAAATATGTTGAAGAAAACATTTCATTATTTCACAAACGGCGATTAGAGTTTGTCGAAACTAAAGTTAAGTTTGAAAAGATTCTCGAACAAAAAAATCCATATCTTTTCAAGGCGAAAAATATCTTGACCGCACAAGATTTGGTAAAAGGCTTTCTGGATGCTTTCCTACAATCTCAAGAAGAAACCTTATTTGGTGATTTTATTGAAGGCTTGGCGATTTTTGTTGCTGACAAAGTTTATGGTGCAAAAAAGACCGATTTGGTTGGAATGGATTTGGAATTTATCAAAGACGATATAATTTACATCGTTGAAATTAAAGCAGGTTGGAATTGGGGAAACGGCAGCCAAATCAAACAACTAAAAATTAACGCCAAAAACGCGAAGGAAAAAAGGGAAAAGGAAACAGGCAAAAGCGTTAAGGTTTTGAATGGTTGCTGTTTCGGGAAAAAGAAAAATAAACATCCTGAAATTGACGGCTATCAAAAAATTTGCGGACAGGAATTTTGGTATTTGATCTCCAATGAAGAAGATTTTTATATCAAGATTGTCGAGCCAATAGGGTTTAGAGCAAAAGAAAAAAACGAAGAGTTTCAAGAAGCCTACGCAATCCTTATCAATAAATTCACGTTGGAATTTGCTACAAAATTTTGCGACGACGGAAAAATAAATTGGGTAAAATTATTGCAATTTAATTCCGGCAAAAAGAAAAAATAAAATTAAATATAAATTCAGAATTTATTCTTCTTCATTCTCAATCATATTATTAAAATCATCGCTATAAACATTTGGAGTGCATAATTCACCATCAACATAAGTATCATCTTTGAATTCATCAGCTATCCAGACAAACCTTTCTTTGCCATGTGTTTTTATTCTCATCGGCACGAGATACGCGCCTGTTGCAAATATTCTTGGTTCGGATTCGGTAAAAGAAGCATTATCAAGAATTTGTTCCGTTTTTAATGACATAAAGTTTCTCCTTTTCAGAATTTTTTCTCAAAGAGAATTATAGCGGTTCACAAATGCTTCGACAAAAGTGTTTTGCGAACGGCTTTGAGAAATAAATTTCTAAAATATAAACCCGAACCTTACAACCGCTGGACGATGCGCGGAATGCTCGATTTGCCGAACGAATTAAAAGTCGCCGAAGAGTTTTGGGATTTTCTCGGCGGTGCGGACGCATACAACGATTTGCTCGACATCTTCGAGCGCGTCGGCATCGAATTGCGCGGGGAGATTGACGAATATTTTGCGAAATTTAATTTGAAGTAAATTATTGAACACTAATCCGTTTATTTCACAATTCCGTAACTTCCATTGGCATTTACGGTTATCGTTATTCCTTCAAATTTCCAGTCGTCATCAACATATTGACAATTCAAACCCGCCGTCACGTTTCTTTTGACTGCGACGGCAAGTTTTTTCAAAAGCTTATAGCCACTGCCTTCATTTGATGTTCCGGCAACACAGATCGGATTTGTAATCGTGCTGCCCGAACCCAATATGTTGGTGTCGCTGCCCACACCGCAGCCGTGTATTTGTATGCCGTCTTTATAAGCATCGGCTTTCAGGAAACTTGCAAGCGCACTGAACTCACCGGCGTTTGATTCGCTCAAACCTTCGCCGATCTGCATATAGCCGGTATTGCCGTGACCGCACAAACGAATCATATCCATCGAGCCTTGTCCGAGTTTTTCGTTGAGAATAAAATTTTTTGTATCCTGAACAATGTTTTTCATTGAATGTGTCTGGTAAACAAAATGGTAAAGATAATCTTTCCCCAATGTTCCGGGAAGTTTGGTAATTATCTTGTAACCGTAGGGATATCTGATGTCAATTATGTAATAAATCATATTGTTCCTAATGCTCCTGAATCCTTTTAAAATAGTCAAAATCCAGATGCCGCCGCGACCTGGCTTTGCACACCCGACAGACGTAAATAGTTTGTTGTTTTTGCTTTTTTACGCTTTAGCCGCCAACCTTTTATTTCTGGAAACTAAATATATTGTTTCTAAATGCAGCTAATAGAAGCACCTGCGCGTATTTAAATGAGGTGTGTGCGTAATTAATTTTTAACAAAATTATTGAACAACCAAATTGCAACCAAATGCCAACTCAAACAAATCCTTTTTTTGTTCGATGGCTTTTCTTTCGATGCTGCAATCTTGAAGGCTGACGAGTTTGAGGCGCAAGTTTTGTTTGGTTCGTTTGAATTTTATGTCCTTAACGTGATTTTCGTAGCCGCGGTCGAGTGCGTCGGCGATTCGCAGGATTGCGCCGAGTTGGGCGACGGTTTTGCGGTCTTTTTCGCTCAATTGCATAAAATCCGTGTGTTTATCTTTGGGCAAAGCTCCTCGATGATAACGGGCGATGTTGGCAATCATCAGTTTTTCGGTTTCGGAAAAGCCGGTCATTTCCGAATGTTTGATGAGATAAAACGAATGTTTGTGATGCGCTTCGTGCGAGATGTGATAGCCGACATCGTGCAGCAGCGCGGCGGCGGAAAGCAACGTGCGCCCGTGCCGCCGGAGATTATAGATCGGCGAGAGCACGTCAAATAACTTTTCGGCAAGATCGGCAACTTGCAATGCGTGATTTTCCTCGTAACCGTAACGTCTGCCGATGGCGAAAACGTCGCGCAGGCGATAATTGTCAACATCCGGCACGGGCGGCAACGATTCGATTTCGACCTCACGCAAATAGTCAATAATCACACCTTCGCGCAAAGCATAATTGCACGGCTGAAGCGCATTTATTTTCAATGCCCGCATCACGCCTTCGAGAATTTGTCCGCCGGCAACGATGACTTCGGCGCGTGACGCACTGATTACGGGTAATTTAGCGCGTTCTTCCAACGAAATTTTCGCCAGCATTTTATTCAAAGCCGCTAATTTTTTTATTTGAATACCGGAATTAGTCGTCGAACCTTCGCCGTTTTGAAAATTCAGAAGCGCGGCGAGATTTAGAATCGTGCCGGACGTTCCACTTGAAATCTGCCACGTTTCACCCTCGATTTTTCTTAACGGACGTTCGAGCGCAAAGGCGATTTCGACCTGAATATTCTTTAGTTCCTTCGATGTCGGCGGGTTTGATAAAATAAATTTTTCGGTCAATCCGACTGCGCCTAATTTCATCGAAAAAAGTTTATGCGGTTCATCGTTTTCCATTATCGAAACTTCGGTTGAACCGCCGCCGATGTCGATGTTGAGAAGCGTATTTTTTTCCGCGCCGAAAAATTGGGACGCGGCAACACCAATCAGCCTTGCTTCTTCGATGGATGACAAAACTTCGACCTTGATACCCGTGCGCTGTTCTATCTCATTGACAAATTCCGCCGCATTATCGGCTTCGCGCACCGAAGCCGTGGCGACGGCAATGATCGAATCGACCTCGCGGCTTTCGGCGATAGAGCGAAATTTGGCGATGGTCGCGCTCGATAAATCTATCGCTTCGGCAGACAATAAATGATTTTTGAGCGTTTCGTGTCCAAGCCGGACACGCTCGCGTTCCTGCAAAAGCACGGTAAAGGAATCACTGGCAGCGGCTTCGATAATGACGAGTTTGAGCGAATTTGAACCGATGTCTATCGCGGCTAGTTTTTGTGTTTTCATCTTTTGATATAGTAAAGCGTATAATTAAAATCGTAAATTCACAATCATTTTACTTTTAATAATTTTATGAAAGTTCGAACAATAATGACAACCGACATCGGGTTTTGCAATTTGACGGATACTTTGACCAAAGCCGCCGTGATTATGCGGCACAAAGATTGCGGTGTTGTGCCGCTGGTTAATGAAGAAAAAAGAATTGTCGGAATGATTACCGACCGAGACATTTGTATTGCCGCCGGGGAACGCAATCAGAAGCTGTCGACGATGAAATCCGAAGAAATGATAAAAGGCGAAATTGTCAGTTGCAAGGTAACCGATAAAATTGAAACCGCCTTGAAGAAAATGAGGAAAAACCAACTGAAACGCCTTCCGATAACCGGAAAAAATAGCGAACTTGTCGGCATATTATCAATTACAGATATTCTGCTTTCAAGACGAATCAACAAAAAACTAAAAAAGCAAATTTTTCGGACACTGCAAGCTATCGCCACATCGCGCCCGATTGTTTTGAAGGAAATTTCTCAAAGCGTGGACAATGCTAAACCGTGACTAGAGCAGATTTGAGATTAGTGTATGGTCTTTAAAGGCAGAAACCCGCTCGTGAGCAAGGGTGC
>JANMAA010000268.1:0-2428 GCA_031359215.1 Acidobacteriota bacterium
CTTAAACTTTGAACTAATTTTTACAATGGAAGTTTTAGCAAATTTTTTCAGTCATTTGTGGGTTCAAATCGCGTCTTTGATACTTTTTGCGACAGTTCACGGTTACGCAGGCGCGTGGCTTGCCGTGCGGATGCTCTTTCGTCCGCGCCAACCTTTTAAAGTTTTAGGCATAACGCTTTTTCCGCAGGGAATGATTCCGCGCCATCGTGATCGGCTGGCAAACGCGATTGGCAAAGCCGTCGGCGAAGAACTCGTTTCGCAGGAAACTATTATCGAAGAGCTTTTCGGGAAAGAGTTTTTAAGCCGAAAAATTCAAAACGTGGTTGATGCTTACACCGAAGACTTATTATCACAAAATTATCCATCCTTGATCGAAGCCTTGCCTGCAAATGTCCGTGAACCTGTTTTGGATGCGATCTCTTCGTTGCAGTTAAAAATTTCCGACCATATCGAAGAAGTTCTCAAAAGCGAAGAAACCGTCGCGTCAATCAGCGGATTTGTCGAACGCCGTGTCGATGAATTTTTGTCGCGCCGAATATCCGAAACACTTGATGAAGAAAATTTTAATAAAATTTTGGGTTTTCTCGAAACGCGAATTCGTTCCGCCATCAAAGAACCGACGCTGGAAACAAAAATCAAAGATTTTATCAGCCGGCGGGTTGATGATCTGGCAAATACTGAAACACCTCTGGGAGAAATGTTCACTGCCGACGCGGTTTTGCTTTTGAAGGAAAAAGCCGTCGAACAGATTGAACCCGTCGTTCATCAACTTGCTGAAATCGCCACGGCGGAACGCACGCGCAAGCAAATCGGCGCACTTATCAAACGCGAAGTTCACGAGTATTATGAACAATTGCCGTTTTTCAAAAAAATCTTCGTGTCGCGCGAAAATCTGCTTGGCGAAGTTGATGATCTGGTTAATGAAAGTTTGCCGAAACGTGTCGAAGAAACATTGCGCGGCGATTTTTTCGCCAATGAAGCGTTTAATTTTATCAACAATTCGATTGACAATGCGCTTTCCCGTCCGATTCCCGAACTTATCGGCAAGATCGCGCCTGAACAACTCGAACGCTTAAAAGCACAAATCTCGAAAAATGTTTTGTCGCTTTTGCAAGGCGATGAAATGATGAATTCGGTTTCGGCTTATCTGACCGATACGATTGAAAAATTGCGCCCGCACAGTATTGATGCCGTTTTGCAGACATTGCATCCCGAATCCGAGGAAAAGCTTAAAAAACTGCTCTCAAACGGTTTGCTCGATATTCTGTCGCGCGGAGAAACTTCCAACATCATCAATGCCGTCCTTTCAAAACAGATCGAAAACTTTCTCTCTGCGCCAATCGGCAAACTTTCCGATCATATTTCTGAAGATAAGGTGCGGAAAGCCGGAAAATCTCTAACTGAAACGATTATTTCCGCAGCTAAAGAAAAACTGCCTGAAGCGATCAGAGAATTTGACATCGGCGGTGTCGTGCGCGAAAAAATCAACAATTACCCGTCGGAAAAACTCGAAGCGTTGGTTTTATCGGTTGCCAAAGAACATTTGCGAAAGATCGAACTTTTCGGCGCATTGTTCGGTTTAATCATCGGAATCGCGCAGGCAATTCAGTTTTATTTTTTCGCCCGCTGATTTTTATTGAACTTCCTTAAATTTCTTTTCGTTCTCTGTGTTACGTTTTTATAACAAATAATAAGGAGAACAAATACATAATGAAAAAAATTGGTTTATTAGTTTTTGCAGTCGCGCTTTTAATCGGTGTGATGTCCGCAATGAATTGCCACGTCGGAAAATTAAGCGGTGTGCAAGGTTCAGGAATTGCAAAAAGTGAAAAAAGAGATGTTTCCGGCTTTACGGAGATTGAAGTTGGTGGAGCTATAACTTTGGAAATCGTCGCGCAAAAAGATTTTAGCGTCGAGATTGAAGCCGACGATAATTTGCTTCAACTTATCAAAACCGAAGTTAGTGGCGACACTTTGAAAATTTCAACAAAAGACAAAATTTCGTCGAAAACTAAAATTATTGTCAAAGTTTCGATGCCCGAACTTTCTGCTTTAGATATTTCGGGCGCATCCGTTGCAACTGTTTCTAATGTCAAAGCTGATTCGCTCAAACTCAATGCCAGCGGCGCATCCAAGATCAAGATTGACGGCGAAGCGGATAATTTAGACTCGGATGCGAGTGGCGCAAGCAAAATTGATGCGGAAGATTTAAAGGTTGAAAATGCCGATATTAACGCAAGCGGCGCAAGCAATACGACGGTTTCTGTAACCAATGAATTAAAAGCCGATGCCAGCGGTGCCAGCACTATTTATTACACGGGCGAACCGACAAATGTTTCTCCCAAAACTTCGGGAGCAAGTTCCGTTAAAAAGAAATAACGGTAAAAATTCAGCAAAGAGAAAGCAGAAGGAGCGGAATTTTGAATCA
>JANMAA010000276.1:0-1552 GCA_031359215.1 Acidobacteriota bacterium
ATCCTTGCCCGCCTCGCCCGTCAAAGTTTTCAAACCGTTGCGCGAATCGCGGGTCCAGCCTGATTTCCCGTTGTAGCCGGACGAAACTTCAAATCCGCTCAAATCAAAAGTGTTGCCGTAAAATGACGGACTGCCGGCGAAGGATTGATAAGCACCGCTCGCACCGTCCGATTTCCGCGTAATTTTTCCCTTCGCCTGCCAGGAACGAACAGTTTTCAAAGCCTTTTCGCCGCCGAAAGACTTGTTAGCCTGACTCAAAATCTTGTTCGGCGATTGTGCCTGAGCAATGGTCGTGAAAATAAATAATAAAATTAAAGGTAATTTCAGTTTCATAAATTTTTGATAAAAATCTAACAAATCGTTAATTGTTTTGGCAAAAGAAGCTCCGCTTCAAACCTTTATAATTTCTATCCGCATCCTTCCCTGATTAGTCAAATAATTCAGGAAAATCCGTTTCCTGCGCCGAAACAATCGTCGTCGGATGTGTGAAATTTTAAGCGTCAAAGATTTGATGCAGAAATATCGCTTATCAGTCGTATCTGCAAGCGATCACGGAAATTATCCGTTCGCAGACATTTCTTGAAGGCTGTTTTAAATTTTATAGCGGTTCTCGAAATTATGCGACCGATGCGGAAACCCGCTATAAATACGCACACAAAAGCTGAATTTTTCAATTATTTGTTTGGTAAGTAAGTGGACCCAATTAAATCAAGAATGCTCGGACTTTGTTCGGAGTTCCGCCTTCAGGCGGCATTGCGCCCGCGAAGCGCGGCGCAATCAAAACGCCGAATCAAGTCGGAACTCCGAACATCTAAAAAATTATTTTGTCCGCTCACTTAATAAAAATTAATAATCCCGCCTTCAAACAAAATTCTTGGCAGTAAGCCGGAAATTTCATTCGAGAGCGGGACTATAGCGGTTTTCGATTCGGTGCGACTGTTTTTGCAGAAGCCCGCACGAAGTAAGGGCATTTCTATTGCGCCCTTACTTCGTGCAGGCTCCGGCATCGGTCGCATCATTCTAAGAACCGCTACAACAGCATCAAAAAGCGCATTGAGGTTTTAAATATCTATTTTGGAATCGGCAATTGAAAATGTCTCCAATATCGTAATTCAGGTGCTTTTTTTATGAAACGATCAGCAACTTCACTGACTTTTCCCATTCACCGATTCAAGGTTCGATAATGTCACCGTTGCCGAAGTGGTAAGAGATTGAAAAGTCTATTTGATGGTTGCGGTAAAGTTTATTCGGGTCGTTCGATGTTTGTTTTTCAAAACCGTAACCTAATTCAAATCCGACCTTTCGGTTAATTTGACGCTCCCACGCAAAATCCAAACTGTATTTTCTATCGCGGCGCGGCACCCGAACATCGCCGACGCGGACGGTTCGCTCGTAAAGTCGCGGGCGAAACGAGAAGCCGGTTTTCAGCGAATCCTTCTTCGTCAATTGATACTTCAAGTCCGTGTCGTAAGTCGAGCGAATATAGCGTTGACGCTGGCTGACAGCGCGATTTTCATCGTAGCGGCAGCCCAAATCCCAATCGAATTTTTTG
>JANMAA010000033.1:0-2177 GCA_031359215.1 Acidobacteriota bacterium
GCGGATTAAATCATTTTTTTATTATCCGCGTCATCTGCGTTCATCCGCGGCTAATAAATTTTTCTAAATGAAGGAGAAAGTTGATGGCGGAAAACGAAACTTTTATTCAGCGTTGGTTTGAAGAGGTCTGGAATCAAAAAAGCGAAAAAGCAATTGACGAAATGTGCGCCGAAGACGTTATTGCCAACGGTTTGACCGACGCGGAAGGCAATACGATTCGCGGCATCGAAGCGTATAAAAATCTCCATCGCGCCTTTGTTTCAGCTTATCCCGACATCAAAATTACAGTCGAAGACACGATTGCCGAAGGCGATAAAATCGCAGCTCGATGCAGAGTTTCGGGAACTCACAAAGGCGAAGGTTTGGGCGTTGCGCCGACTCATTCGCCAGTCGAATTTACCGGAATGACGTTTGTAAAATTGAAAGACGGCAAAATCGCTGAAGCCTGGAACGAGTTCGACTTTATGAAAATGTATTCGCAGGTCGGCGCACTAACGCTTAATCTGCAATGAAGTTTTCGCACGAATTCAGCGTTGCGAAAAGCGACATTGACGAACTCGGTCACGTCAATAATGTCGCTTACGTCCGTTGGGTGCAGGACGCGGCGGTCGCGCATTGGCTGTGCGCGACGAACGAAGAACAGCAGGCGAAATACATCTGGATAATGCTGCGCCACGAGATTGATTACAAAAAACAGGCGTTTGAAAATGAAAAGATCACGGCGGCGACTTGGGTTGGAGAGTGGACAGCCGTCACCTGCGAAAGATTTGTCGAAATCACACGCGGCGAAGATTTGCTCGCAAAATCGAGAACCGTTTGGTGTCTGCTCGACCGCCAAATATCCAAACCGACGCGCATCTCGTCAGAACTAAAAGAATTATTTTAGGCGAAAATTATGAACGAAAGAATTTCAGTAAATCCGAATATTCATTTTGGCAAACCGTGCGTTGCCGGAACGCGAATTACTGTGCAAAGCGTCCTTGAACTCATTAATGAAGGCTTGTCTTTTGACGAAATCAGGCAAGATTATTATCCCGACCTTGAGATTGAAGACATCAAGGCTTGTATGGATTATGCAATTGCTCTGATTTCGGCGGAAGATATAAAGGTTGCCGCGTGAAATTATTGCTTGACCAAGATGTCTATGAACTGACAGCGCGGTTTTTAATTGGGTTGAATCACGATGTTGTGCGCGTTGCCGAACTCGAAATGGCGCGGGCGAGTGATGAAGAAAATCTAAACAAAGCGATTGAATTAAATCGGATTTTTGTCACACGCGACCGCGATTATGGAAACTTGGTTTTTGTTAAGCAAATTCGTTCGGGCGTTTTATATTTGCGGATTCTGCCGTCAAATATCAATTTCGTTCACGCCGAACTCGAAAGAATTTTGAATTTGTATGAGGAAGTGGAATTAAAGTCGGCATTTGTTGTAATAGAAGCAGGAAAGCATCGTTTCAGAAAAATATAGAGATTGACCGCAAAACATCCAAACCGACGCGCATCTCATCAGAACTAAAAGAATTATTCAATTGAGGTGATTTATGAAAGTCTTACAAAGTTTAGTTTTAATCGGACTTTTTTGCATTTTTAGCTTTGTTATCAAAGCGCAAGCAGATTGTCGTTATGGAATAAAGTTTTTCGTTCAAGATGAGTCAGGAAAAAGAATAGAAAATGTAAAACTTGAATTAGTGCCTTTAGACAGCACACAAAAACTTCCGGCTTACGTTAGATTAACTAAAATGGATGATGCATATATTTTTACAAGTTCTGCCGGAACAACCGTAAATGGTGATTTTCAAGTAAATATTTCAGCATTCGGCTTTAAAACTTATCAACAAAAAGTTAATTTTCCAGTCTGCAAAATGCAAGAAATTGCTGTAAAGCTCCAGCTAACGAACAAAGAAAAAAACACTTCAATTTTGAGTGGAAGTATTTATGATGCGTATGGAGCTTTGATTATAGGTGCAAAAATAACGGCAATAAATGAGAAAGGCGAAAAGTTTGAAGCTAAAACAAATGAAGATGGAATTTATAACTTAGAACTGCCCTATCATCAATACAACGGGAAATATGATTATAGGTTAGCGAAATATGAAATAATTGTTGAGAAAGAGAATTTTGAAAAAACTATAATTAAGAATTTTAAGTTCGCCCCGTCTCATACAGGAAAAGTAA
>JANMAA010000038.1:0-39770 GCA_031359215.1 Acidobacteriota bacterium
TATTGGAAATACTTAAAGGTGTGAAAACTAACTACTTAAATTTGTTCAGTTAATGATTTTGATTTTTTTACGGTATAAAAATGGGGAAATAGTTTACAGCTATAATCCAAAAATCAAGATAAAAATTCAAAATTCAAAATATTCTGTTCTTTTTTTATAAAAGAAATAATTTTATTTCAAAAGTTCTATCAAAATAAAGAGGTCAAAAAAAAACAAATGACTAAAACAATATCAATTAAATTTTTAACAACAACGATTTTCTGTCTGCTTCTCGGGATAGGGCAAGTTTTTGCTCAAGCCGGCAGCGGCAGTATAACAGGTGTCGTTTCCGATGCAACCGGTGCGGTTATACCGAGTGCAACAGTCAAACTTGTCAATAAAAACAACGGCGCGGAAAAAACAGCTACCGCCAGCGAAGATGGAGTTTATACATTCACTTTGCTTCAACCCGGAAACTATGAGGTTTCTGCTACAAGCGGCAGTTTTGCCGAGCAAAAGTTTGATGTCGAAGTCCAAGTCGGACGAACGACGGATGCGAATTTTACGCTCGGAGCAACTGCTGTTTCAGCTACCGTCGAAGTAACGGCGGAAGGTATTCAGACCACCCAAAATCAATCCGATGCGGTTTTGAATGAAACAGCTATCAGCAATCTTCCGATAAATGGTCGTAGGTTTCAAGACTTTGCCATTTTAACACCAACCGCTCAAATCGATCCTTCACGCGGACAAATTTCGCTATCCGGTCAACGAGGAATTAATACCAATATAAACATAGACGGAGTTGATTTTAACCAACCGTTTTTCGGCGGAATTCGCGGCGGCGAACGCTCCAATCAATCCTTTACTGTTCCGCAGGAATCAATTAAGGAATTCCAAGTTGTCGCGTCAGGATATTCGGCAGAATACGGACGCAGTTCAGGCGGGATTGTTAATGTGGTTACTAAAACCGGTGGAAACAATGTCCGAGGTTCACTTTTTTATCTACTTCGTCCTGAAAAATTAGCGCGTAAAAATGAATTTGTTAAAGAGATCGAACGACAACGCAGTGTTGATGCAATTCCGGCACCGACGCAACAGCAATTTGGCGGTTCAATCGGCGGTCCGATTGTTAAAAACAAACTTTTCTATTTTGGTGCTTATGAACAACAAATCTTTAAAGCACCGCGCCGGGTTCTGTTCGGCAGTTTAAGTACAATTCCGCTCGATACTACCGCAACTACTACTAACAATGCTGAAGCCTATAATCTTTATCGAAGTCTGGAAACTGCATACGACCAAACCAATGATGCATATGCAACCTTGATAAGAAGCGATTGGCAGATCAATGAAGCCCATCGCGCAAATGTGCGTTTCAATTTCAGCCGAAATGTAGCGTTAAATGCCGTATCAACTGGCGAAACTGCACTTGATCCGACAACTACCCGCGCTTTGAGCAATAACGGAACTGAAAGAGATCGGAATTATTCGGTCGTTTCACAGCTTGTAAGTAATTTCGGTGCTAAAGCAGTCAATGAATTACGTTTTCAATTTGCCCATGAAGATCGTCCACGTATTGCCAATGAACTTTCACCGAATATCAGTAATGGTGTAGGTAACTATGGGACTCGTAACTTTCTGCCAACAACCCAATTTGACAGACGCGTTCAATTTACAGACAGTCTGACTATTTTAAGTTCCAATCATACGATTAAAGTCGGCGGTGAATATAGTAATATTTTTGCCGACCAAACATTCGGTTTTAACCAGTTTGGAAACTATAATATTGGCGGCGGAAACGCGGCAGCACTGCAAAGTCTTTCACTAACTCCGGGTTTAGCAACTGATCGTCGATTCGATACGACAGCCTCTTCGTATGTCAAACAAATTGGAAATCTGAGCGCGGCTTATACGGTTCAGGAACTTTCATTCTTTGGTCAAGATTCATGGCGTATTTCTCAGGGACTGACCTTTAATTATGGTTTGCGCGTGGAAAATCAATATAATCCTCAAGCCCAGGCAACGAATACGGCTTTTGTCAATCTATTGAGAAATGCTCAATTTCCACTTCGCGGCAATCGTGGTTTGGATGTTACCAATATTCCTAATGCCGGATGGCAAGTCGGACCGCGAGTCGGTTTTGCTTGGGATCCGTTCAAAAATGGAAAAACAGTTATTCGTGGGTTTAGCGGAGTTTATTATGCCAGAACGCCTTTAATCGGTCTTGCCGCACCATTTAATAACTTCCGTGATCCGGCTGGCGATTTAACGGTGCGCTTGCCCTTTGCAGTTGCACCCGCAACTGCCGGTGCCGGCTTGCCAACTTTTAATGCGGCTTCTTTTGTTACAAATAATCCGCAATATGCAACTATCACAGGACTTACACCCGCCTTTTGCGCTGTTGCGGCAAACTTCAATGCTTGTGTGCCAAATACGGTATTTCGGCAATTTGCCGTTCTTGGTATTAATCTAAATACTTTTAGTTTGACCAGTTTGCCTACGCTTAACACAACCCAACTTCAACAAATCTCCGGTGCGGTTCTTGCCGCTACAACCAATGCCAGACCAAATCCCATCGGATTAACCTTTGGTGCCCAGCCGGTCGGAATAGACGAAAATTTCAGAAACCCGCGATCGTTCCAATTCGGCGGCGGATTCGAACACGAAATTGGAAGGAATTTTGTTATTGGTCTTGACTATTCACAGGTCAACACGGTTTTCTTACAGCGTAATCGTGACATAAATTTGCCGATTCCGACACTTCGGTCAACCACGATTGATCCGGCACAACGTCCCTTTTTCGGACTTGGTTCCGGTGTAGCGCGTCCGGTTTCGGAACTTGGGTCGGTTCAAATTCGTGAAGCATCTGCCCGATCACTTTTTCGTTCTTTAACTTTCCGCGCCCGGTTTAGCCGTAAATGGGGACAGTTTAACGCCTATTACACGCTCTCGAAAAGCACTTCTGATGACGATAATGAGCGCGATGCAGGTGGAACGCTTTATGATGATTCATTCAATTTAATTCCCGAATACGGTCCGTCCAGACTTGATCGAAGACACCAATTCGTAGCTAATCCGGTATTCTTCTTGCCACAGGGTTTTGAAGTTTCCAGTTCAATCCGGTTGCGTTCCGGTCTTCCGGTTGATGCAATTGCCAATTCTGATTTGAATCAGGACTTAGTTTTTAACGACCGTCCATATTTTGTTCCGGGTGTTCCATTCACTCGCAATCTTTTCCGTAACCGTAATCTATACGATGTTGATTTACGTGCACAAAAAGGCTTCAAATTCGGTGAAAGTCGTCGGCTTGTTTTTTCAGCTGAATTTTTCAACATCTTGAACCTTCAGAATATCCAACTTTCCGGTTCGACTGTAACTCAATACTGCACACCTTCTAACGTAAGATGTGGTCTTGACGGAATTACAAATATCAACTTCTTGCAATTGCGGGATCAAAATCCGACATCTGCTAATTTTGGAAGACTCCTGTTAAATAACAATCCTGGAAGTCAGGTTTTCCAAATGCAGCTAGGTGCGCGTTTTCAATTTTAGTTTTTCCAAACAGGGAAAACCTTTCAAGGCGAGTTTCTTTCGAGAAACTCGCCATTTTTATTAAAGAGATTGAAAGATATTTTACTTAACCGATCAAAAGTTAAAGGAGCAATAGTTGGGTTTTCTTTTAATTCGTTTTGCAATCGCTTCAGATCAGCAGGTAAATCCACATCAAACCAATCAGTTAAAAGCGACATTTTTAAGCCTGAAGTTTTAATATTTAGAGATGTTTGCCGGAATGTTTTTGCCGAACTCCATTCTACATTTTCAAAAATTTTCTTTCGCAGAGAGTTTTTTTGTAAGCCGATCAAATAAAATCCGCCGTCTTCGGTTTTTCCCAATACGACATCGGAATTTGTTTCTAAGAATTCAAAGGCTTGCTCGATAAAATCAGCGGGAAACGTCGGACTGTCCGTGCCGATCATTACAACTGCATCCGTTTTTTCACCAAATGCGAACTCGAAAGCATTGAACATTTTGTCGCCCAAATTGTTTCCCGTCTGTTCGACAAAGACTTTTTGCGACGGCAAAATATCTTCTAAAATCTTTCGTTCTTCGGCGGGCGAATATGCTAAAATTATTGCTTCGCAGACGCTTTTGGCTTTGTTCACAGTATCTTGCAAAAAGGCTTCGGCAAGTTCGGCGGATTGTTCAGGCGAAAGAAAAGGTTGCAGACGAGTTTTGACTTTTCCGGCAGACGGAACTTTTGCCATAATTATAATTGCACGTTTCATTTACGGAATAAATTTTATCGCTTTTGGCATTTTTTAGTAAAACTATCAAGGAATTTTTTTATGGCATACGATTTTGAAATTGAAAGCGCGGTGCGCGAACGCTACGGCGCGGCATCGCAGGAAAAAGAAGACGCGCTCTGTTGTCCGGTCGAATACGATCCGCAGTTTTTGAAGATTTTGCCTGCCGAAATTATCGAACGCGATTACGGCTGCGGCGATCCGTCGAAGTTTGTCAAAACGGGCGAAACAGTTCTCGATTTGGGTTCGGGCGGCGGGAAAATTTGTTATATTGCGTCGCAAATTGTCGGCGAATCGGGCAAAGTTATCGGCGTTGATACGAATACCGAAATGATCGCTTTAGCCAATAAATATCGCGGCGAAATGGCGGCGAAAATCGGTTATGCAAACACCGAATTTCGCTACGGCAAGATTCAGGATTTGAAACTCGATTTGAGTTTGGTTGATGAATTTTTACAGACAAATCCGATCAAAACCGCCGACGATTTTTTCGCGTATGAAAGTTTTGTGACGAAATCGAAAGCCGAAAATCCTTTGATTGCGGACGATTCTATTGACGTAATTTTGTCAAACTGCGTTTTGAATCTCGTCAAACCCGAATTTAAAGAGCAAATGTTCGCGGAAATGTTTCGCGTCCTAAAAAAGGCGGACGAGTGGCGATTTCAGACATTGTTTCCGATGAAGATATACCCGAACACTTACAAAACGATCCCGAATTATGGTCAGGCTGCATTTCGGGTGCATTTCGTGAAGACGCATTTATCGAAGCATTTGAACGCGCCGGATTTTACGGCATCGAAATCGTCAAACGCGACTCGAATCCGTGGCGCGTTGTCGAAGGAATTGAGTTTCGTTCGGTTACAATTACTGCTTACAAAGGCAAGCAGGGAAAATGCTTCGAGCGCAATCAAGCCGTGATTTACAAAGGTCCGTGGAAACGAGTTTTAGACGACGACGGGCACGCGCTCGAACGCGGTCAGCGAATTGCGGTCTGCGACAAAACATTTCAAATTTATTCCAAAGAACCTTACGCTTCGCAGATGATCTTGGTCGAACCGCTTGAAAATATCGAACTCGAAAACTCCGCAGAATTTGACTGCAAACGAACCGTCAAACGCCATCCGCGCGAAACGAAAGGTTTGGAATATAATTTAACCGATCTGACGGGCGAAATGTGCGGCGAAGGCGGAGATTGCTGCTGATGAAAAAATCTCTGGAAGATTATCGCAAAGGCGCAATCGGTTCGATTTTGGACGAATACGAACGCGTACTAATTGAATTGAAAAGTGTCGTGCAAACGGTCGGTGCGGACAATTATTCGCGCGTTGTCGCAGGCGAAGCCGAGCATTGCTGTTCGATACAAATCATAATGAATCACGTCGTCCGCGCCGGTTACGGTTATTCAAAATACATCCGCGACGCGCTTTCGATGAACGTGAATCCGATTGAAGATCAGCAAATTCCGCAGACGAAAATCGGCGGTGAAATTGATAAAATGTTCGCCTACACCTGCGCGATTTTTGAAGGCGAACGCTCGATAACCGACGAAGAAATGGAGACAATTTTCTTCAAAACGCGTTGGAGCGTTGATTACAATATTGACCAAATTCTCGAACACGCTATCGTTCACGTTTTGCGTCATCGGCGGCAAATTCAAAAGTTTTTGCTGAAATTCGGGTTGACAAGGTAAATCTCCATAACCGGCGAGTGCAGATGTGTTACCGATTAGTTAAAACAGTTTACCGACGAGTGCAGACGAGTTACCGATTGGTTTAGACGAGTTACCGACGAGCGCAGAGCATTCACCGATTGGTGCAGATCATTTACCGATGAGTGCAAATCATTTACCGATTGGTGCAGACAGTTTACCGACGTATAAAGTGTAATTACCGATTAGTGCAGATGATTTACCGATTGGCAGAGACTATTTAACGGATTATGGATTATTACAACGACGAGGATTTAGGACGTTTCGGCGAAATTGCCAAGCATAAACCCGAACTTTTTGAAAAGTTTATGGCGTGGTATCAGGCGTGTCAAGAAGAAGGCGCGTTGTCGAAACGCGAAAAAGCCTTGATTGGTTTAGCCGTCGCCGTCACTGTCCAATGCCCGTATTGCATCGAAGCGTTCACGAATTCCAGTCTCGAAAACGGCTCGAATATGGAACAAATGACCGAAGCAATGCACCTCGCGTCAGCCATTCGCGGCGGCGCAAGTTTGATTCACGGCATCCAATCGCACAACGCGCATGACAAAGTTTCGATGTAATTTCAGTTATCAGTCAACAGTTATCAGTTAGCAAAGACTGATAACTGTTGACTGATAACTGATAACTGATAAAATGCAGACAGCAGTTCAAATTCAGAGAAACGGCAAACCGGCACTGCCGAATTCATCAATAAATTTCGATGAAAAAATCGGCGCGGAATTGTTTGCAGCAAATGTTGACACTTTGCAGGTCAATGTCGGCAAACTGTGTAATCAGGCGTGTAAGCATTGTCACGTTGACGCTTCGCCGATTCGGACGGAGATTATGCCGCATGAGATTGTGGACGCTTGTTTAAAGGTTTTGCGCGATTTCAAAATCCAAACGCTCGATATTACCGGCGGCGCACCGGAGATGATTCCCGATTTTCGATACTTTGTGACGGAAGCGCGAAAAACCAGCGCGAAGATTATCGTGCGGCATAATCTAACCGTGATGTTCGAGGAAAACCAAACTGATTTACCTGAATTTTTTGCCGAAAATGAATGTGAAGTCGTGTGCAGTTTGCCGTATTTTCTGCAAACGCAAACCGATGCACAGCGCGGCGCGGGCGTTTTTGATAAATCAATCGAAGGTTTGAAAAAACTTAACGCGGTCGGTTACGGCATTGATGAAAATCTCGTTTTGAATCTCGTTTATAATCCCGTCGGCGCGTTTTTGCCGCCCGAACAGACGGCGATTGAAGCGGATTTTAAACGCGAATTAACGTCGCGTTACGACATCGTTTTCAACAATCTTTTCACGATCACAAATATGCCGATTGCGCGTTATCTCGATTGGCTGCGGCGTTCGGGCAATGAAACTTCGTATATGCAAAAGCTCGTCAATGCCTTTAATCCGGCAACGATTTCGGGTTTGATGTGCCGCAATTTAGTCAGCGTCGATTGGACGGGAAAACTTTTTGACTGCGATTTTAATCAGATGCTCGAACTCGGAATCGAGAGCGATTTACCGCAGACGATTTTCGATTTCGATCTGGAAAAACTCAAAAACCGCCAAATCGTCACAGGAAATCATTGTTTCGGATGCACTGCCGGAAGCGGTTCAAGTTGCGGCGGAACGGTGGCTTGACAGAGATGTTTGTAATGCTGTAAAAATTGTTGACGAATTTGTAAAGATTTTTCCTTCGATGCTTTTCACCGCCGCAATTCCAATGCCCGACGAAGCTAAAAAAACTTCGTCCGACTCAATTAAATCCACTTTGTTCACACGTTTTTCTTTAATCGAAAAATTCTCCAAAAAAAACGCTCGTGTCGTTCCGCCCAAACAGCCTGTTTCCAAACCCGGCGTAAATATTTCATTACCTTTCACCCAAAACAAATTTGCCAGACACGCCGAAACGATTTCTTCGCGCTCATTCAACCGAACTGCTTCATCAAATCTACGCTTTTTGGCTTCTTCAAACGCGAGAATATTTTCCAGATAATTACAAGATTTCACGTTCACCAACGGTGATTTTGAATTTACCGGAAACGGTGAAAAAGTGAGTTGTAAGTTTTCTTGTCGTGTCTGAAAATCGGCAGTAGTAATCAGCAAACTCGTTTTCCCCGCAGTTTCAAACGACCATATTTTGCCCGGAGATTCGTCAAAAAATGTTATTCGGGCGCGTCCGTTTGTGAAATTGTTTATTTCGATGATTTCAAGAAGTGAGTTTTTGACGGAATTTTTATTAAATCCAAGCAAGTCAACGCCAAGTTTTTGAGCATTTTCCGTCAATCTTTGCCAATGTTTTTCCCATAGAAAAGGTTTTGAATCGTAAATTGCAATCGTCGTAAAAACGCCTTTCCCGTAAAATGTCGCGGAAGATATAGCGGATAAAAAGGTTTTGGTCACCGGCAAAATTTGATGATTTAATCTAACAAATTCGTGCATATTTGGCTAAAATCCGCGTGAACTGCACATCGCACAATGATCGCAAGGTTTGCCGGTAGGTTCATATGGACAAGCCTTTTCCGTTTCAAAATTTTCGTTTATTTCAGGCAAAACAGCTTCGGCAATCGCAAATGTTTCCTGACTTGAATGAAATTTGGGATGTCGTATGTCGGGTGTCGGATTTGAGGATATTATTTGAGATTCGATGTTATCTAATCTTTGGTTAATTTTTTCAATGCTTGAGCGCAAGAATGCAGAATCATCGCCTCCGCCTTTCAGAAGAAGCGCAATTTTTTCAGCTAAAATGTTTGCCTTTTCATTTTCCATTTAAAATGTCGAGATTTACTCTTTTCTTCCCTTTTCATCAGGTAATAAATCAATATAATCAACCACACCGACAATCGCTGAATCAATCGCCGCGCCTTGTTTCCCGGTGGAAGCAGTGGATGCGCCCCAACCTTCTTGCACGATCAGAACAATATCGCCTTCGCCTGCCGAAACCGAATCCAGCGCAAGACAGGTATATTCCATATCTTCGCCTTCAGGTGTGATTTGCCGACAAAGCATTATCCTCGCGCCTTCGTATCGCTGATTTTTTTGTGTAGCGACGACATTTCCGATAACTTTGGCAAGAAGCATTTGATATTCTTGAATGAAAATGTAAAATTACCAACTCATCATTCACCGTTAAAAACGTGCGCATCCGAATCTATTATACCGACAATCGTGCAATCGGTTGGCGTAGAATCACGTTTGAACGGAAAACTCGCCTCTTTGCCGCGACACCAAAAAACCAATTCACCTTCGCCTGCACCAACCGCGTCAAGCGCGATCATCGGTTTACCTTTCGGTTCTAAATCGGCATTCAATGTCTGCACAATCAAAAGTTTTCGCGCGTGAAGTGATTCGTTTTTAACTGTCGAAACTACTGTTCCGATGACGCGGGCAATTTGCATATTGCTGACAAAACAACTTTTCTAATTACTTGGTTTTTTCAAATCTTCTATCGTGGCTTTGATTTTATCAACATCCGAAGCCTTTGGAGCTAATTCGATGTATTTTTGTAATTCTGATATGGCTTCCGCTTTCATATTCTTTTTTATGTATATTCTGCCGAGATATTTATGAGCCTGAGCAACATTTTCTCCGCCTTTTAGAGAAATCGACTTTCTAAAAGCATTTTCTGCTTCGTCCGTTTTGTTCAGACCGCTCAAAGCAATTCCAAGATATAAGTGAGCATTCGGAACGTCATCTTTTTGTTTTATTACGTCCTGCATAACCTTCTCGGAATCTTGAAAGTCTTTGAGCGAAAGCAAAGTGAAGCCATAGTTCATCTTAGCGTCGAAATAATCCGGCTGAATTTGTATCGCGTTGGAAAATGCTCCGAGAGCTTTATCTAATTCATTATTTTTCAATAAGATCACTCCGGCTTGATTGTAAGCAGCCGCAAAATCAGGATAAAGTTTTATCGCTTCCTCTAATAACGACAAGGCGGCTTTTGAATCGTTTTTTTCAATTTTTTCTAATGATTGCTTATATTTTTCTAATGAGGCTTTTGGAACTTTGCTGAATAAAGGATTATTATTTTCTTTAGTTCTGGAACTAAAAACCAAAGAAATATAAACATTAAAAGTTTGCCCGGGAGTTGTATCCATGGCAATTGTCAAATTTTCACTCGCCGAACTATACTCATCACTTCTATCAACCGAAAGTGTGTAATTACCGGCTGGTATGCTATCGAATAAAAACTTACCCTCGCTGTCTGTTTGGGCTGAACCGTTTGTAAAATCCGCGCCGCTCATTGATATTTTGATACCAACTGCCGGTTTTCCATTTGGTAGAATAATCTTTCCGGTGATTCTAAATCTTCCATTACCGGCTCTGTTCCTGTCACCGTAGCCTTGCCCTTTTATCTCCGGCAAATTAACTAAAGAGAAAATTACCGCAAAAAAGAAAACCAAAATATAATAATTTTTATTGTTCATATTCAAATCTCCTTAAATAAAATCAATCGTGTCGATTACGCCGATAATCGCCGAATCGACCGGACAATCCCTGTTTCCTTCTGCAAGACGCGCCGACGAACCGGCAACTATCAAAACCCTTTCGTGAAAACCTGCACCCACCGTATCAACAGCCACTAAATAACCGCTTTGGTCAGTGCCGTCAAGGTTGATGGGTTTTACGATAAGAAGTTTTTTGCCTTGCAGTCGCTCATCTTTTTGCGTAGCAACAACAGTTCCTAGAATTCTGGCAATTATCATTTTCAGTTAGCAGTCAGCAGTTATCAGTTAGCAATTGATTGATTGGTGGTTAATAACTTTTGACTATTATTTAATTCCAATCGGCATCACATCATCAACGCTTCCGTGCGGTCGCGGAATAACGTGCACCGAAACGAGTTCACCGACCCGGCGTGCTGCCGCCGCGCCTGCGTCAGTTGCCGCTTTGACCGCTGCGACATCACCACGCACAATTGCGGTAACAAATCCCGCACCGATTTTTTCATAGCCGACAAGTTGGACATTCGCCGCTTTCACCATTGCGTCAGCCGCTTCAATTGTCGCTATAAGCCCTTTTGTTTCAACCATTCCTAATGCTTCTTGCATCTAATTTTTGCGCTCCCTTTTTTCCAAAGTTAAACTTTCTTCAAATTTACTGTGTTTTGCGCTAAATCGCTAATCACATTTGAAGACTTTTTATGACTGAAAGATAATTCCCTGATAAATTTCGTCAATGCTCAATTCGCATTCAAGCGATTCGAGTTTCAAAGTTTCTCCCTCAAAATACTCGCTTTGAAACCAAAATCTTTCGTTGTGTTTAGTATAAAGCGTAATGTGTTGCTGCTTTTGCGAAACGAGCAAATACTCTTTCAAACTTTCGATTGATTTATATTCGGTGAACTTTTCGCCCCTGTCATAGCTTTCGGTTGAGGATGAAAGCACTTCGACGATCAACGTCGGATTGACAAGCAACCTTTGATTTCCCAAGTCTTCATAAATCGGTTTTCCACACAAAGCCGAAACATCGCTGTAACGATAAGGCGGCATTGCCGGAACTTTGATTAAAACTTCGGAATTATAAACCGAACAACCTTTCGGAACTAAAACATTACCAAGTAATCGCCCGATTTGATTACCTAAAAGCGAATGTTCGGGAGTTCCGCCGCCCATTTCAACAACTTCGCCGTCGAAGTATTCATAGCGACTTTCGGCGTTGTAGTCAAACTCCAGGTATTCTTCCAGAGTCATTTGCTGACTTGTAATCGGAATTGCCGACATAAATTTTCACCCGACATTGGCAGCTTGCGCTAAAAGTTCAATCAATTCTTCACGCGATAACGAAATTTTCGCGCCGTTTGAGTTTGGCTTATTTTCGGAATTTCCATCAAGTTCGCAAGTTATATTCGCATCGGTCAAATATCCGCACGCCTGACATCGCGCCGATTCGGTTAAATATCCGGCTTTTTCGCGGATGTTGATAAGTTTTGAAATCGCCTCTTTCGGTAAATCGTTTGCACCGCCGAGAGCGCGGGAAAGAATCGCTATTTTCGCCGTGTGTTCCAAAGTTTCAAGCCGATCAAACGCTTGCCACAAATCTTCGCCGTAGGCGACCGCTCCGTGATTTGCCATCAAAAGTGCGTTGTGATGCTCGACAAAAGGCTTCATTCCGTCGGTTAGTTCAATGGTCGAAGGCGTTCCGTAACTCGCCAAAGGAACACAACCCAAAGTCAAAATAACTTCCGACAAAATCGGTGCTTCAATTGCCAAACCCGCAGCGGCAAAAGCTGTTCCGTGCGGCGGATGCGCGTGGCAGACAGCGTTTATATCGGGACGCATTTTGTATATCAAAAGGTGCATCGCAAGTTCAGACGACGCTTTTTTGTCATTCAAAGCCTTGCCGTCCATATCCGTAATCGCCAAACCGTCTTCCGTCATCCGACCTTTACAAGTCATCGTCGGCGTTGCCAAAACACGATTTTCGTCCAAACGTATGCTCACATTGCCGTCCGACGAAACAACATAGCTTCGCTCATACAGCAATTTGCCGACTTCAATAATTAGTTTTCGTGCTTGTGATTCGTCCATTAAAATCAATAAATCGTAAAATTGTATTCAACCTGTTTGACAACCGTATAAGGCGCACCGCTTCGTTTTGCTGGTTCAAATTTTATTTTCTTGGCGGCGGCAATAGCCTGTTCAGTCAAACCAAGAGATAGTTCTTTTATGGGTGTGATGTTACCTACTTTCCCGTTTGCCAAAAAAACAACTCTTAGCAACACTTTTCCTTCAACAAAATTTTCTTCTGCTTCAGATGTATAATTTGCACGAGGTTTAGAAAGAATGTTTAATTCTCTTTTTTCTGAATTTAATTTTCTCTTTGACTGAAATTTTTCAGGTGGCGTATATTTTCCATCTTTACAAGCAAAACAAACTAAATAATTGGAAACATTTGAAGAACAAGCACTAAACCCACTTCCAGATTCTTTTCTTGGCAAAACATTCATTTCTTCCTGTTTTTTATCCCCGAAATCTAGTGTTTGAGCAAAATTGACGATACATATAGAAAGCGTAAAAGTGAAAATAAATGAAGCAAATCTTTTCCAACAACTTTTAGAACACATAATTTTTTTTGCTTTATTCTTGCCCTTCAAATTCGTAACACTCTTCCTTGTGAAGCAAAGTCTGATATTCGGCTAAATCTTCTGAAGGTTTGTATAGATGTCATTTTATTTTAATACTGTTCGTTTGAGAATTTTGGACATCGGTTGAAGATTCTTTTTTATTCTTAACTTCTTTTCCCTTATTTTTTAGTGCTTGTGGAATTAGCACTAATCCTTCAATATCTCTTTCACTCCAGTAAGTTTCTTCTAAAGGTAAAGTTTGATACTTCAAACTTTTATCAACAGGAACGCAATTTTTCTTTTTAGAACTTGTATCAGTAATTTGTTGCTCATTTTCTAAAGATTGTTGATTCGGAAAAAATGTATCGGAAATAAATACACTAAATCCAAAAGCCAATGAAAATAAAACAATTTTCTTCCAAAAACTTTTACAGCACATAATTTTTACCCCAACAAAAAATTAACCACAGATTAGCACAATCAAACACTAATAGGAAAACTCCGCCTCGTGTTCGTTTGGCTAATTTGTGGCTTAATTTCTATTTGCCGGAAAATTATCTATCGCCGATTCATTCTTGGCGGCGGCGGCATTGGCGGCATTGGCGGTGCCGGAACATCTAAATAAAACCCTTTAATTTCCACAGCATCTTTTTCCGACAACTCTTTTTGCAAACGCTCGTTTTGGTCTTCGAGTTGTTGGATTTTGGATTCCATCATCCGGTGATATTCCCGGTGATTTCTCCGACCGCGATTAAATTGAAAATTCGGTGCGGCAATCGAAATAAAGAAACTTGCGATGAAAAGCCCGACGGCAAATGTCAGGAAAAACGGAATTACTCTTTTAAAAAATCCTTTACAGCACATAAAATCACCTCTTACAAATTTAATACCTTTGATGTCAGCAAAAATTCCGACTTTGAAATTTCACTGACTGTTTATTTCGTCTGAAAACTGAAAACAGTTTCACTTTTTTCCATTTGAATTATTCGGTTGTGCCAAAAAGTATGACAAACTTTCAAGCGAAATCGTTAAATCGATCGTTTTTAACTTAACGTCGCCTTCAACTCTCAATGGCGTTGGCGCAAAATTCATAACCGCTTTGATTCCCGCTTTAGTTATTTGTTCTAAAACAATTTGAGCAAATTGGGCGGGAACGGCAATGACCGCTACATCTATCTTATCTCTTTTGACGATTTCAGCAAAGCTTTTTATGTCAAAAATTTCTACGTCGCCAACCTTTTGCCCGATTTTCTCTTTGTCAGCATCAAATAGCGCGGCAACCCTAAAATTAGATTGCTTAAATCCGTAATAATCGGTCAAAGCCGTTCCCAATCTTCCCGCACCGATAATTGCTACACATTGTTCTTTTTCGAGTCCGAGAATTTTGGTCAAATCCCGCCGCAAATCTTTGACATAATATCCCACACCGCGCACACCGAATTCACCGAAATATGCCAAATCCTTGCGAATCTGTGCCGAATTGAGATGAAACCGTTTCGCCAAATTGTCAGACGAAACGGTTTTCACGCCTTCCGCCATAAGTTCGTTCAGACAGCGCAGATAAACACTCAGGCGATTTGTTGTAAGTTCAGATATTTTTTCAACCTTCATTTTTCCCCGACTCCCGACTAATTATACACGCAAACGTGAAAAAGTTCTCAAACTACAAGATGTCGAAATCGTTTTCCACCGTTGCCCTTAAATTTATTATCTATTACAATTTATGTTTCAAGTGTGAAACAATATGATTGCATACCTGTCGGGAAAACTTTTAGAAAAAGAAGCAAACACGGTCATCGTAGATGTCGGCGGTGTTGGTTATGAGGTGATGATTCCACTTTCGACTTTTTATGATCTGGGCGAAATCGGTGAAGATGTTTCGCTTCGTATTTTTACTTATGTCCGCGAAGACACGCTGCAACTTTTCGGTTTCAAAACGATTCGTGAACGCGAACTTTTTTTGCTGTTGATTTCGGTTTCAGGCATCGGACCAAAATCAGCTATTACCGCACTTTCGGGAATGAGCGCGGACGAGATTATCGGCGCGATTCGCTCGAATAATCTGGCGCGGCTCAATTCGATTCCGGGAGTCGGTAAAAAAACGGCGGAAAGATTAGTCATCGAACTGCGTGATAAAATCGTCAAACTCTCGGCAGTCGCTTCCGAAGAAATGAAGTCGGAAGGAATTCCGCAGATGTCGGGCGACACGGTTTATGACGACGCGCTTTCCGCCCTCAGCAATCTCGGCTATCACTACAACGCCGCCGAAAAAGCCTTGAAACAAGCGATACAGGAAGGAACAGAAATGTCCGTGCAGAAACTACTGCGAAGAAGTTTGCAACTTTTGGCGAAAGGTTAATGTAAAATTTTATGAAAAGACTTTTATTATTAGTTTTCTTTATTATTTTATTTTCACTATCACCTAATTTCTCATTTGCTTGTTCGTTTACTGAGTTTGTTCCATTAAAATTTAACACAAATGAATATGTTTTTTTTGGTAAAATCATTGGTTACACAGATAAAGTCGAATCAACATTTGAAAGTTATAACCGAAAGATAAAATTTGTCGGATTTGGATTGAAGGTAAAAGTGGAAAATGCCGTTAATCTTCCAATTGTATCCGAAACTATTGAAGTTTTTAGCTCCTATCCAAAAGATACTGCTTGCACCAAGGCAGGAGTATCTTTATTTGAATTAAAGAAAGAATTTCCAGTAGGAACTCAAGTTAGAGTTATCGGACAAGAAAACGATAAATTGATAGGAAATAATAATAACAATATCCCTAGAATTGAAGTTTCCTTCGCCAATCAAGGACACTTGTTTAACAACATTACCAAAAAAGGAACAATTCTTTCTACCAATGAATCAATCTTTGACTATCGTTTATCTTTACCCCTTTACGGTTCAAAATTTACAACTGACGAAACTTTTGTTTGGTTGTTTGAAGTACGAAAAGATTTGAAAAGACTTGAGCAAACAACTTCTCAAAACGAAAGATTTACAATCCTTAAACGATTGGCTTTTTCATATGATTATTACGAAGATTACGAAAATTTAATTGAAAAATACTTATCAGATGAAACTAGTGTTAAAGAGTTGATAAAATTAAAGAAAAACTGGGAAAAGAAAAATTAATTTCTTAAAATGACAGAAAACCTAGAAACAATTGAGACCCGCGACGGAACTGCGCTTGATGAAGAAAAGCAGTTTGAACTTTCTCTGCGTCCGACGCGGCTTGCCGAATATATCGGTCAGAAAAAGGTTAAAGATAATCTGCGCGTGTTTATGAAAGCCGCGCTCAAACGGCGTGAGGCTCTCGATCACATTTTGCTCTTTGGTCCGCCGGGAACAGGCAAAACAACACTTGCAGGAATTACAGCCAATGAAATGGGCGCGGAACTCAAATCGACCGCCGCGCCGATCATTGAAAAAGCGGGTGATCTTGCCGCGCTTTTGACTAATTTGGAAGAAGGCGATGTGCTTTTTATTGACGAAATTCATCGACTGAATCCGGCAATCGAGGAAGTTCTCTATCCGGCGATGGAAGATTACAATCTTGATTTGATGATCGGGCAAGGCACGGCGGCGCGTTCGATAAAGTTGGAACTTCCGAAATTCACACTTGTCGGTGCAACGACTCGTCCGGGTTTGCTGACTGCGCCTTTGCGTGGAAGATTCGGGATTATTTTTCATCTCGATTTTTATAATTTTGACGATTTGCAGACGATTATCGAACGAAGCGCGAGTATTTTGAACGTCGAGATCGAAGCCGCCGGAGCAAAGGAAATCGCCCGCCGTTCGCGCGGAACACCGCGCATCGCCAATAGATTATTGCGCCGTGTCCGCGATTATGCCGAAGTTGATTACGACGGGCGAATTACCGAGGAAGTGGCGATGGATGCGCTTGATCGGATGGAAGTTGACACTTTCGGTTTAGACGAGATTGACCGCAAACTGCTTTTGACGATTATCGAAAAGTTTGACGGCGGACCGGTCGGACTCGGCACGATCTCAGCTTCGATTCACGAAGAAAAAGATTCGATCGAGGAAATTATCGAACCATACCTAATCCAATGCGGCTTTCTAAACCGCACACCACGCGGCAGAATGGCAACGCGCCTTGCTTATCAACATCTCGGCTTAGAAGATTTGATGAAAAAACCCGGCGCGCCAAGTTTGTTTGATTGATTTTTGTGAACGACGAATTTGTAAAATGGATTGGCTTTATCGGCAGCGTTGCTTCGCTGATTGGTCTTCCCATTGCCATTTGGCAAATTTACAAAACTCGCCGGGCGGCAGAAGCGGCGGAAGTCGCTTCATTGCAAACACAGAAATCCATTCTGCGTAATCTTTTACTTTCCGACGTTTCAATTTGTATAAAATATATAGAAGAAATTAAGTCTTCCGCCCGAAATGAAAAATATGAAATGTCATTGACGCGGGTTAATGACTTAATTTCTCAATTGATTCAGATTCAAGAAGTATTGAAAGGCTCAAACCAAATTTATCAAATTGATTTTGAAGAAATGCTTTTGAAATTAACTGGTATACGAAATAATTTTGAAAGGAAACTTGTCAAGGATTCTGTTAAGATAAATGTAGTTCGAGTCAATAATCAGTTAGACCTAATTTCTGGCAACTTGAACAAACTGATTGGCGAAACTAAAATCGTCATTGGAAAAGGTGATTAAAATGGACAAACAAAAATTCAATCAAATTCTTGACGGACTTTTAGAGAAAACCGAACAAGAAAAATTAGAATGGGAAACTACTGCCGACAGAAATACTTTTTTGATGGTCTTAAAAGATAGTGCTGTTTCGATAAGACGGAATACTCAAACTCCATACTTCAGTTATATTTTTGAATTTAGAAACGCAAACGGAGAGGTTGTTGAATCGGTTACTATTTTGAAAGTGGATCGGAGCGAACGTGAGAAAGCTAGAAAGATTTTCGATTTAGCTAGCCAACAATCATTAAAACCCGATCCAACCGTTGACCGCATTCTCGAACAACTGGCGGCATAAATCTTGTATGAAAACAAAAAAGCGACGGGTGCAAAAAAAACTTAACTCGTCGCTTTTTTGTTTTTTACAACTGTTACTCTTCTACTTCATCCTCTGAAACATCCAACAAAGACGCGCTTGTTACCATATCACCGTCGTTCATCCGAATCAGTGTTACACCTTGTGCGCTTCTGCCGGTTTTACGGATTTCTCCGGCTTCGAGACGGATTAGTTTTGCTTGTTGGGTGATGATGATGACCTCCGAATTCGGGTCAACGGGGAAAACGGCGACGACTTTGCCCGTTTTTTTGGTTGCCTTCATATTTATCACGCCGACACCGCCGCGATTTTGCAGGCGATATGTGCCGACCTTGGTTTGTTTGCCGAAACCTTGTTCGGAAACCGACAACATATTTTCGCTCTCGTCTTTTGAAACGGCACACGCCGAAACCGCATAATCGCCTTTTCGCAATTTAATGCCGCGCACACCGCGGGCGACTCTGCCAAGCGGACGTGCATCCGATTCGTCAAACCGAATCGCCATTCCGTCGTGCGAGGCGATAAAGATTTGCTTTGTGCCGTCGGTTTCAAAGACACTCAACAGTTCGTCGTCATCGTCAATATTGATGGCGTTGATGCCGTTGGCGCGGATGTTTTGATAAAGCGACAGTGCCGTTTTTTTGACAACGCCTTTTTTCGTGACCATCGTAACAAAAACATCGTCGGTAAAATCTTTGACGGCAAGAACTTCAACGAGTTTTCTCTCTGACGGGATACTTATCAAATTAACCAAGGCTTTGCCGCGAGCGGCAGTATCGGCTTCGGGGATTTCGTGGACTTTTATTTTGAAAACCTGTCCGTCATCGGAGAAAATCATCAAAAACGAATGTGTCGAAGCGGTGAAAAGATGGTCAATAAAATCATCATTTTTAGCCTTTGCGCCGAACCGACCTTTACCGCCGCGAATCTGCGTCGAATAGGCAGAAACGGGCGTGCGTTTGATGTAACCGGCTTTTGTTACCGTTATCGCTACTTCCTCGTCGGGAATCAAATCTTCGATTTTTAGCTCAATTCCCGCATCAACGATCACCGTTTTGCGTTCATCGCCGAAAGTTCTTCTGATTTCTTTGAGTTCATCAATGATAACTTGCCGAAGCAAATTCTCATTAGCCAAAATCGATTCGAGTTCACCTATAAATTTGAGAATCGATTCGAGTTCGTCAATAATTTTTTGCCGTTCGAGAGCCGACAAACGACGCAACTGCAAATCAAGAATCGCCTGCGCTTGAATATCGCTAAAGCCCAAACCGCCAACAATTTTTTCTACATCCTTCAAAAATCCGGCAAGCGTTTTGTCAGCCGGTGCGCCGCGCCACGTTTTGACTTCGTGAAGCGTCGCAAAATCGCCTGTCAACCACGCTTTTGCTTCTTCGAGCGAGCGCGAACTGCGAATCAGCGGAATAATGTAATCGAGCGCGTCAATTGCCTTATTCAAACCTTCCAAAATATGCGCCCGCGCCCGTGCCTTTCGCAGATCAAATTCCGTGCGGCGGCGAACGACTTCACGGCGAAACGCCACAAATGCTTCGAGCATCTGTTTGAGATTCAAAACCTGGGGCTGCCCGTCAACAATTGCAATGCTGATGATGCCGAAAGACATCTGCAATTGCGTCATTTTATAAAGTTTATTGAGAACGATTTGCGGCACGGCATCGCGTTTGAGTTCGATGACAACGCGGATACCTTCGCGGTTCGATTCGTCGCGGATTTCCGCAATGCCGTCGAGTTTTTTCTCGTTGACAAGTTCGGCGATGCGCTCAATCAAACGCGATTTATTTAACTGAAACGGAATTTCGGTTACAACAACCGCATCGCGTTCCGTATTTCCGCGTCCGACGCGATCAATCGCGGCTTTCGCCCGCATCTGCAAAATTCCGCGACCTTCCCGATATGCACGGTGAATCTCTTCACGCCCGTAAATAAATCCGCCTGTCGGAAAATCAGGTCCGGGAACGATTTCAATAAGTTGGTCAATCGTAATCTGCGGATTTTTGATCAATTCGATTGTCGCCGTAACGATCTCGGTTAAATTATGCGGCGGAATCTTCGTCGCCATCCCGACTGCAATTCCTTCTGATCCATTAACCAACAAATTCGGAAAACGCGCCGGTAGAACCTTTGGTTCGCTTAAAGATTCATCATAATTCGGCTGAAAATCTACCGTTTCCTTTTCAATATCCGCCAAAAGCTCCGAAGTGAGCTTCTGCATTTTTATTTCCGTATAACGCATTGCCGCCGCGTTGTCGCCATCAATTGAACCGAAATTCCCCTGCCCGTCAACCAGCATATAACGCATCGAAAAATCCTGCGCCATACGAACAATCGTTTCATAAACCGCCGTGTCGCCGTGAGGATGATATTTGCCAATACAGTCTCCAACGACACGGGCTGATTTTTTATATGGTTTGTTGTAATAATTGCCGAGTTCCTGCATTGCCCAAAGGACGCGGCGATGAACGGGTTTTAAGCCGTCGCGCACGTCGGGCAAAGCGCGTCCGATGATGACCGACATTGCATAATCGAGATACGACCGGCGCATCTCGTCTTCGATATTTACCTGATTGCGATCTAATGATAAATCCATTTGTTTTTCCTTGATAATAATTTTCTAAATTTTTTCGTTGAAGTTATTGTTTAAGGGCGCGAACATAAAAAGTCTGGACATTTAAATGATTTAAAATGTATTATTATTTTACAGGTAATTTACCTGTTTAGCAACTTGCACAACCTTGGCAAGACACTCAAAAAAAAGCAACTTTCTGCTAATTTTCAGTCTTAAATTTTCAATTCAAATTAGGAGAACATAATTATGTTGTCAACCACCGTTACAGAAGAAGAAAGCCGTCGAATAAACCGGATGGCATTGACTTTGCCGATTCGGGTTGAATCACAAGTCAACGGCAATGTTTCTTGGAACGAAATAACCCGCTTAAGCGACGTGTCTTCATTCGGCGCGGGTTTTAATCTGCGTCGTCCGGTCAAACGCGGACGCTTACTGCAATTAACTATTCCGCTGCCGCGCAAAATGCGATGTTTCGATTTTACCGAACCTCAATATAAAGTTTGGGGATTAGTCAGAAGCTGCGTTACGAAAAACAGTAATACCTCGGCAGAATCTCACGCCGTTGGAGTGGCATTTATCGGGAAAAATCCGCCGCACAGTTATTTGGAAAACCCGACTAAACTATTTGAAATTTCTCATCGTGAAGATGGAAATCTTTGGCACATAATAGATGCTCAAAATAATCCCGACGAAAAACATCTGCCGAAGGAATTGCGCCGTCATTCGCGCCATCCGATTCCCGCTAATATAATTGTCGAAAAAGTGGACGGCGAGGGCAATATTTTGGCAAGTGAACCGACCGTTACGGAAAATCTGAGTCTTGGCGGTGCAGCGGTTTTTACTTCGCTCAGTATTGAAGTCGGCTCTTTTATTCGGGTAAAAAGTGAGCAGTATAATATTTCGATTGTTTCAGTAGTGCGCGGCAGACGTGTCGGTAAAGATGGCATTCCGCGTCTGCATATCGAATTTGTTGACCGCTTTTTCCCACTCGAAGGAATTGATTAGAAGCAGTCGGTATTTTATTGCAAAGTCCGTTTCATCCATTATCTGTCTTATTTTTTCTGCGTTTCGGCTTTTTTTCGGCAACTTTATCACGCGACTGAACTAAGTATTTGAGTTCTTTCATAAACTCGGAAACATCTTCAAACTCAAGATAAACGGATGCAAAACGGACATACGCTACTTTGTCGAGTTCTTTCAGACGCTTCATAATAATTTTACCCAGTTCGCTGGTCGGACATTCGCGGTCGGGCGAATCCTGAACGTGCTTTTCAACCAAATCAACGATGGATTCGAGTTGCGGTGCGGAAATCGGACGCTTTTCGCAGGCGCGAAGCAAACCCGCTAAGATTTTGTTGCGGTCAAAAGGCTCCCGCTTGCCGTCTTTTTTGACGACCATATAAGGAATTTCGTCAATGCGCTCGTATGAAGTAAAACGTCTGCCGCATTCAAGACATTCACGCCGACGGCGGATCGAATCACCGTCTTTGGCTTCTCTCGAATCTACAACCTTATCTTCTAAATGTCCGCAAAAAGGACAACGCATAATTATTTTGGATTTTGTATTTCGGATTTGGATTTTCCGCAATCTACAAAATTTTATTGCTACCGAGTAAGTTAAATATTAACTTGAAATCGGACTTTGAACTTCGGACTTCGGACCTTGGACTTTGGAATCTTTTTCGTGTTCAATTTCTTCCGTCGCGTGTTCGCTGGAAAGCAAATTTCTAAAACCTGCTATGCTCATATCGCCGCGCAGAAAATAATAAATCCCGAAAAATATGGCAGGCGCGAAATAAACAAGGTGCATAGCGATCGAAGTTGCTGCCGCATCATTCGGAGCAATATTCAAAAATATCAAACCACTGGCAGTCGCCGCGTGAAAGGCTCCTGCTGCACCGCCCGGTGTCGGCACAATCGAACCGATCGCCGCCCAACCCATTATAAATAACGCATCACTAAAACTAAGCGGCAAGTTAAAAGCGAGCAAAACAAGCCACGTCGGAATAGCGATGGAAAACCATAAAGCCAAAGTCCAAAAGACGATTGACGTAATTTCGCGCCAATCCTTTAACACCTGAAGCGATGCAGCCAGTTGATTCAACAGACTAAGAAAAATTCTTCTTATCCGGCGCGGAACGAATTTTTTATCGGTGACTTTTTCCGCCCAAGCAATAAAAATCTTAGAATATTTCTGGTAAAAATATAAACTCAAAAAGCCGACAAAAACGCCGACCAACATCAAATTCCCGACAAGTTTGACATACAAAAATTCGGTTTCGCGTCCCGGCGGCGCGTCAAACCAGATCAAATTAATGGCAAAAAAGCAGATCAAGGAAGCTAAATCGAAAATACGTTCAACACCCAAAGTTATCAATGCCGCCGACGGACGCACCCGCTTATCGCGCATCGGCAACCACATCGGGCGCACGATCTCGCCCATTCTGCCGACCAAAAAAACCGCCGCGAAACCGACCGTCGTTGTCGCAAAAAGTTCTTTCAATGAAGTTTCCGTTATCGGCGCGAGCAAAACCTTCCAACGTATCGCCCGCAATAAATAGCCGACGCAAATAATAAAGGTCGCCAAAACCAGATAAAGTGGATTTGCCCTTCGCAAACTTTGACTAACCTCGCTTAAATCGAGATTTCGCCCGAAAAACCATAATAGAAATATGGCGAAGAAAAAGAGTAGTATAAATTTTATAGATTTTCGCAAACTGTTTCCCGACCTTGTTTGATAAGATAAAATGCTACGTTCCGCGTAACATAAGAGCCAAACAAACAAGATACAGTATTTTGTTCAAAAACTGAAACACTTATTGCGACAAAGTCGAATTTAAAGTTACAGCCCGACCGATAATTTGCCATTGCCGCACTTTTGTTTTTTCATCGGCTACATTAGACTTCTTTAATAATTCATTAGGAATTGTCTTTATATTATGAGCAGAAAATATCGTGTAGGAATTTTAGGAGCAACAGGAACCGTTGGACAAAGATTTGTTCAGCTTTTGGAAAATCATCCGCAATTCGAGATAACTTCGCTTGCCGCGTCAGACCGCTCGGTCGGAAAACCCTATATGGAAGCCTGTGCGTGGAAACTGGCTGGGGCGATGCCCGATTATGTCAAAGAAATAATCGTTGAACATATCGAACCGCCGCTCGATTGCGATTTGGTTTTTTCGAGCCTGCCTTCTACTGTCGCGCGTGAAACCGAAGAAGCATTTGCCCGCGCCGGATTTCCCGTTATCAGCAACTCATCATCATATCGAATGGAAGAAGATGTGCCGCTTTTGATTCCTGAAATTAACGCTAGACACCTTGATTTGATTGAAGTCCAGAAACGACGGCGCGGTTTTAATAAAGGTTTTATCGTTACCAATCCGAATTGCGCGATTGTCAGTTTTGCACCGCCGTTGGCAGTTTTAGATAGAAAATTCGGTGTCGAATCGGTTTTTGTAACGACCTTGCAGGCGATTTCCGGTGCCGGTTATCCGGGCGTTCCATCGTTTGACATAATTGATAATGTTTTGCCGTATATCGCCGGTGAAGAGCCGAAAGTCGAAACCGAAGCGCAGAAAATTTTAGGTAAATTTACTGACGGAGCAATCAAAAAAGCGGATTTCACGGTCAGCGCACAATGTTTTCGCGTTAATGTGATTGACGGACATACGGTTTCGGTGCGCGTGAAATTAAAGCAAACTTCAACATTGGAAGGCGTGCGCGAAGCGTTGGAAAATTTTCCGTCACTCGACTTACATTCATCACCGACATCATTTATAAAAGTTTTGGATGAACCTTCCCGCCCGCAACCGCGCCTCGACCGCGACAACGGCAAAGGTATGACGATTACCATCGGCAGACTTTTCCCCGACAATATTTTCGATTATCGCTTTGTCGCCTTAAGCCACAATACCGTGCGCGGTGCGGCTGGTTCGGCAATTTTAAATGCAGAATTGTTGGTTGATAAAGGATTTTTATAAAAAGTCTGTTCAAAAGGCTTTAAAGAAAATCCCGGTGTTCAAAAATATCTTCGAGATTTTCTTCGTTGATCCGAAAAGCCGTTCCGCGATTTTTGACGCGCCATGAACCGTCCGGTTTTATATTAATTGATTCGATATGAAGGTTAAGCGTTATGACATTGTTCAAAAATGCAGCGCGAATCGAAGTTTTTGAAAATCCGTGAAGATAAAGTGCGTTTCGATAAACAAAATAATCGTAACCGCCGGGTCCTAACGTAGTTTCCGCACTAACAATCACTAAATTTTTGATTTTCGTAGTAAAAACCTGAATCAAAGTGTCCAGAGACCATTGAGCAATAACATCGCCGACGGGACTTAAAATGGCGATATTTTCATCGTTGCTGAAGAATTGCAAGCCCGTTTTGGTGATCGTTCCCTGCCGCATTTCGAAATAAAGCCGCTTGTGCCCTTGTTCATTCACAGTTCCGAACTTTTGCGCCACCTCGCTTTTATCGACCTGCCAAGCGTCTTTGTCGAGCGAGAAAAGTTTGACGGAACTGGTCGAGCCTTTCATCTTTACTTTTAACTCGGCAAAACCCAAATCACCCGATTGTTTATTGTCGATTCCTAACCCCAGCAGAATCTCTAAAGTATTGCCTGCACCGCCGCTTCCACGCGCCAAAGGTTTATGCTGCTTATTGCGAATTTCCGCAAACTTGCGTCTAAAACCCTCAATTTTCATCGTTTCCCGACTCATCTGCACCAACTCCTGTATAAACCAAAAATCTTTTGAGTTTCTAGACTTTGACGCAGGCAATGTGAACTTTTGCTTTTGAGATTTTTCGCGCCGCCTGAAATTTCTTACATTTTTTCCACTAAATCTCCGAGTTTTTTGCGTGTTCGCCAATAAACGTCTTCCATAAAAATATGGGCGAATTCGCCGTTGCGTCCAATGCTCAGGAGATTTTCGACATTGGTTGATTTTTCAAACTCTTGCCGTTCTTTTTCATATTCATTGAGAAAAACCGGATAAGCAATCGGTGTTTTTAAAACATTACAACCTAAATATCTTTGTTTAATATCAGGTATTACGGAAGTAAGATTTTCCAGACAAAGTTCGCCCAACTTTACTTCGTCCATCGTCCAAAATTCGTCGCCGACCTGACAACCGATGTCCACCGTGATGATGGTCTTGCCTTCGGGCGCAAGCCACGGCATCGAAAGCGTCGCTTCGGTCAAACGAAAGGAAATATATTGATTTTCAGGCAGCCACAAAACCGTGTCAGGCAAAAGTCCGCGACCATTAAACCGCATATTGACGAAAATCATCGGACGATAGCGGAATTTTGCGACAGATTGCAAAGCATCCGTGCCTTTCACGAGTTTGGACAGAATATGCGCCGGCGCAGTGCTGATAACGGCGGAAACTTTCTGTATCTCGCCTTTTGCTTTGACGGCAACGACCTTTTCATTTTCAACCAGAATTTCCTCAACCGGAGATTCGAGTTTAATTTTGTCTTCAATGCCCAGCGCAAGTTTTTCGCATAATGTCGAAACTCCATTTTTCGGATAAACGTGCCAAACGCTCGCTTTTTCAGGCATTTCACGGCTATAACCGCAAGCAACGGCACGACCTAAGATCGAACCCGCAACCTTCAGGTAAAGAGTTTTTCCGATACTTCCCGGTAAACTTTCGCCGACAGCAGGCGATAAATCATCGGCAGACGCACCCGACCACGCCTCTATCAACGGTAACGCGACTTCATCAGCCAGACTCATTCCATAACGCGACTGAAACCACTGGGCGGCTGACTTCGGCGCGTGTCCGTTGGTTGTGGATTTGAACTGACTTTTTACGCCGTCCAAAGTCATTCGTGGAATTTTCAACAATCCGAACGGATAATTATAAGTTTTTCCGCCAAGCAAAACCGTTTCGCCGTAATGTTTAACTACCCGGCATTCGGAATTTACACCAATCGCTTTCGCCAAACGATTTGTAATAAAATGCGCGCCAAAATCGTAACTAAAACCTTCCGCATCTTTAAAACTCGTGGCAAGTCCGGCGATCTTCTTTCCGGCTTCAAACAAAATAAACGGCACATCTTTTTGCCGCAAAAAATCCGCCGCCGTCAAACCTGCGATGCCGGCACCGATAATTGCAATTGGGGCTTTGCTTGTCATAATTTTAATAAAATCTGGAAGAGAATTAACAGGGATAAAAGGGATGGACAAGGATAATTTAAAAAATCCTCTTTATCTTCTTCATCCCTGTTAATTCTGTTTTCTTCAAGGCTTTCGCAAAATCGCCCGCAGTAACGCACCTTTCCCGATTTTTTGCAGAACAATATCAAGCGACGTAAAAGCCGACAGCGACACGAAAGATTTGAGCGTAAAACGATTAACAAAAAATTGCGGCGCACGTTTATCAACCAACGCGTTGTGAATCGAATAAACCCAATTAACCGGACTGACCGCTGTTGTCAGATCAGCAACTTCAAAGCCTGTTTTCGCGGCTAATTTTGTCAGCGATTTTTGATTGAACAAGTTCCAATGACGCGGAAAATGATAGCCGCCCCAATAACTTTTTTTGAACAAACCGAAATCAAACGAATCAGTGTTGTCCGTAACGATAACGACGCGCCCGTGCGGTTTCAAAATTTCGCGCACGGCTGACAAAACCGCGTCCGGCTTTTCGACATGTTCAATAGTTTGAACCATAAAAGCCAAATCATAAGTATCTTTCGGCAATTCGATTTCTTCGACGCTTCCGTGATGAACTTTTAAACCTGATTTTTCTGCCGCTTCGACTGCCTGCCGGCTGATGTCAACGCCTTCCAATTGCCAACTCTTTTTGCCGTATTCGCGCAACAACCGCAGATGAAAGCCGTCGCCGCAACCGACATCAATAATCCGCGCATCGTCGGGCAAATCCTCACACCATTCAAGCAGACGCTTTGCTTCCAATCGTGAGCGAATTTTATGAACAAAACCGAAATCTTCTTCGGAAAAATCAAAAGCGTGATAGTTCGGCGGATAAATTCGGTCAAATTCGCTAACCGACGGGCGCGGATTCAGATAAACTAAATCACACGAATTGCACTGCATCGCCGAAAAAGTATCGGGACTCGTGCGATATTCAAAATCTTCGCCCACACCGATTTTCTGCGCGTCGTCATTTTCGCAAACACAACATTTTACTGAAGTAAAATTTAACGATTCTTCCATCTTAATTGCGCCGCAGAAATGTAGAGAACTTTTTCATTTCCCGAACATCTCTGCGTCGTTGCGGCTCTGCGTTAAAAACTGCTTTACCGGAACTTTGTCGTTCACGCTTTCGGCGTGGCAACGCATATTGCCGATCTCAAATTTGCTCGAAAATGTTTCTAAAATCTCGCTGACAAATTCTAATTTCTGCCCAATCGGCAAATTCATCGCGGGAAAAAACTTTAATTCGGGCGCATCGTCACCGCTTAGAAAATCCAACGGATGAAGCAGAAGCGAAAGCTGCGTTCCGGTCAAACGGCACATTTCGACGGCGGTTTTCCAATAAGTTCGCGCCAACGCCTTTGAAAATGTCGAAAGATAAATAACATAACTTGCGTGAATCGGCGTTTTGAAAATGGGCAAAGTCGTTACGGGAATTTCCACTAAAGATTTTTCGCCGATCTGCCACTTAAACGGTTTTAAAGTTTGAAAACCATCTGAAAATTTACCGAAAAGTTTTTTACGTTTTTCGCGCTCTTCGTCGGACATTTCGGGCGATTTGAAAAAGTAATAAGCGCGTGCCAGCGGCGCAATATAAGTCGGCAAAGTCGAGCAATCGTATTTATAATTTCTCTCGCTCAAGACTTCCAAAACCGTCGGCGAAAGAGAATATCCGGGACCGCGAAATCCGACAAGTGTTTGATCTGTAAAACTTGAAATTGCCTCTTCCGTCTTTTCAAATTCATCAACTAATTCCTGCTTTGAATAAAGATGCAGCCACGGTTCGTGATTAAACGAATGATTGCCGATTTCGTGATTTGCCTGTGAGATTTGCGTCAAAGCCGCGTGATTTTTTTCTAAAGTCGCATCTTGTCCGACGATAAAAAACGTGATCTGCAAATCTCTTTCACGCAAAAACTGCAAAGCGCGGGGCACGACAACATCGAGATACGACGGGAAAGTTTCCCAACCCGCATCGCCGTGCGTTTTCATATACGACCATTTGTTGTCGAGGTCTAAAGATAAACTTGCGATTTGTTTTTCACTCATTTTATTTTCAGCCAAACCATCCACAAAACCAACGCGCCGCGCAAACTCCAGGCGATTGTGCGAATCCAATTTGTCAGCACCAAACGCTTTTGAATATCGCCGTCAAAACCTCGTATCAACTTATCGTGAAGCGGAACTTGCACGAAAAATGTCGAAGCCCAAATTATCAAAACTAAAACTAATCCGATCCAAAAATACCGATAATCAATTTTTTCGACGGACACAAAAACCAAATAAATCGCTGTCAAAAGTTCGATAATCATCGCCGGCGCAACAACCGGCGTGATGCGCGATGTATGCAGATTATGATAAGCCGCATAACTGTCCGCGCCGACATTTGCCATCGAAGGATAAACCAGCAATTGCACCAGCCAAATCACGCCAACCAAATAAAGCGCTGTTCCGATATTTGCGAGGAAGACAAGATTTTTCATTTTCTCGTGCCACAGATTTATAAAGACAAATTAAATCTCTTTCTCCAATTTCTGACGATTAAAGTTCCAAAACCCCGATTTCCGCGACCAATTCATCAAACATTATTTCGTCAATTTTTCCGAGTTCGGCAGTTTTTCGCGCCAATGTGTCAACGACTTCCTGAACCGTGTGTCCGTTATGACCTTTCACCCATTCCCAAGTTATATCGTGTTTTTTCGCGGCTTTTTCTAATTTCGCCCACCATTCGTGATTGGTTTTTTTGCGAAAATGTCCCGTCATCGTTTGCACGACATAGCGCGAATCGCTCAAAAGCCGAACTTTGCAAGGCTCACTCAAATTCTTCAAACCGATTTCCGCCGCCGCGATTTCCGCTTGCTGATTGGTCGCATTTCCCAGATATTCGCCAAACGCCCGCCAGTAACCTTTGTAACCAAGCGCAGCAACCGCTGCCGCCCGCGGATTTCCCTTGCCGTTTCCCAAACTCGAACCGTCGCAGACGATTGTTACTTCTTTCATAAAACTATTTGAGGTTTAACCCTTTATCCGCAAGAGAACTCAAACTCAACCCTGCCAAAAAACTAATGAGTAAAGCAAACAACAAATCTCCTATTAAACCAAGCCACAAAATTACTCCAATGTAATTTCCCCCTTCCATTTCCTCATAACCTGCTTGGTAGAAAGCAAAGGGAAACCCATCATAATTGTATAAATTATTAACATCGTATCATTCTGCTGGCAGAAAAATGTTAAGCAGAATAATCAAGAATATTCCAATTAAAAATCCTGCCCCAAACATTTTGCTTTTAATTAAATCTTTCATAAATTATTTTAGAGCAAACGACGCAAAACAATTCTTGACCATACAAATTTCAAAATTAAACCAACGATAAAGCTAATAATTACTGCAATTAAAATATCAGCAAGCAACTTGAAAGGGTAAAACCACTCATAGTTGTTGACATTGTTTGTAAGCCCTTCGCTTGGAGTAAAAGAGAAATTTCCAACAAACTTTGCAAAAAAAATAATTGGAAAGCCTGCAACATTGACACAGTGATGACACATACTGTTGAAAAAGATGAATATATTTATACAAAGAAAGGTAAAGATTCCGCACATAAATCCAACAATAAACACTTTGCTTTTGATTAAATCTCTCATCGTGCTTCATTTCCTCCAACCGAAATCACATTATCAACATAACCTTCAAATGTATCGTCGTGCGAAACTATAAAAAGTTGATCGAAGGTTTTTCTTTGTGTGATTTGACTGATTTGCTCGGCTAATCTTTCGCGTCTTTCCGCGTCCATATTGGTTGTCGGTTCATCAAAAAACGCGAGGCGCACGTCGGAAAGTTGCTTGAGCAACGCCAATCTGACCGACAACGCCGCCGCCATTTGTTCGCCGCCAGACAGATTTACAAACGGGCGTTCATAGCCGTTTTCCTCCAGCGAAATGCCGTAATCTTCCGTCCATTTCAGCGTTCTTTCGGCGTTTCCCGATATTTCACGAAACATCTGATTAGCTTCCATCGAAACGTGATAAACGTAATTTCGAGCAACTCGCGGCGCGGCTTCTTTTAATGTATCACGGATAAATTTCGTCGCTTCACCGATTTTTTCAAGCCGCTCTTTTTCCTGAAACTCGCCCTGCATCTCTTTGCGAATTTCCGCCAAACGCTTTAATTCGCCGTCGAGTTCAGCGGCGCGTTTTTTTGCATTTTTCAAGTTTGCCCGTGTTTCCGTCAAACGTCTTTCTGCCCCTAAAAGCAACGCCTTTTCCGACAGATGCGCGTCGCGGTCATAAACTTTGCTAGCCGCTGAAAATTCTTTTTCGGCTTTTTCGAGTTCGCTTTTAAGTCGCGCAACTTCCCTTTTTGCCGTTTCAAATTCTTTCTCGCGTTCTGTCAAAGTTTCGGCAAGCGATTCATTCGACAAGAATTCCCGGTGTGCGTTTTCCGTTATTTCGCGCTTCTCGGAAAACTCTTGCCAATTCGCGTCCAAAAACTGATACGAAGCTAATTGTTCGACCAAAATTCCGCGATCATTTCCTAAACGCTCTAGATTTTTCTCGACTTCCGTGATCTGTTGGCGAATGTTTATCTCACGATTTGCCTCATTTTGAAGTAGCTTGATTTTTGCTTTCGGATTATCCAAAACCTTTAATTTATTTTCGATTTCGGCTAGATCGGCTTTGGTTTTCGGCAGATTTTTGATCTTTTCTTCGAGAATTTTTCGTTCTTCTTTATAACGAGTTCCCTCATCGGCAATTTCTTTTTCACGGCTTTTCAGAGTTTCGAGTGTCGCCGAATACTTCTCGGCTTCACGCGAGGTTTTTAGCGCGACGGCAAGTTGTGTCTGTTCGATTTCAAACGCCGCAATGTTTGTTTTGATTTCGCCAAATTGACTTCTTACAAAACTTTCGAGCGTTTGTCCTTCTTTCAAATTTAAACATTTTTGCGACAAAATCGGGCATAATCCGTTTTGAATCTCGCTCTGAAATTTTTGATCCGATTCCAATTTTGCGCGCAAACGTGCCAAATTATCGGTTAGTTCTTGGTCGCGCTTTCGCCGTTCCTCAAAAAATGTTGCCTCTGCGCCTTTTGTTTCCGCGTCTTTTATATTCGCCTGATTTGTCCTGTAACTTTCACGAAGACGATTCATTTTCTCGGTCAAACTTGTAATCTGATTTTCAACTGCTTTTGCTTCAGCAACCTGATTACGCAAAGTTTCGAGTTGCTTTTCCAATTGCTCTTGCTCGGTGCATTTCGGCTCAAGCGCGGCGATTTCCTGATGAGCTTTCAAAGTTCTTTCCAAATCTTCCTGAAACTTTTTTTGATCGGCTTTGACATTGACCTGCGCTTTTTCCACCCGCGCCATTTCCGCGTTCAGTTTGTCGCGTTCGATTCGTTCGCGTTCCAATTCTTTGAGGCGCAACAAAGCCGCGACGTGCGTTTTATAATCGGCTTCGACCAGTTTTATTTTTTCCTGCGCGTTCAAAGCCTGATTGCGCTCATTTTCTTTTTGCTTTTCGACAAATTCCGCCTGTGTTGTTTCGCTTTGCAATTTGTCGCGCAAAGTTTTTAGCTCATTTACTTTCGCTTCGCTTTCGTCGAATTTTTTGACGATTTCGCTTTTGTCGGCGAACTCTTTTTCGAATTTTGTGAGTGATTCGGTTAATTCTTGTGATTGATTTTCGTAAATTTTATGTTCCGCTTCGATTGAATCAAAACGCGCTAATTCGCCTTCGGCACGAGCGATTTTTTCCCGCACGCCGATTATTTGAGTGTCAATATAACGCGCAGTTTCGCGCAGTTTTTCCGCGCCTTGCCGATATTCTTCAACTTTCAAAAGTTTATCAAAAGCCTTTTTGCGTTCAGTCGGCGATTCGAGAAAAATCGCGGTAAAAGTTCCCTGCGGAACACCGATGGCGCGGCGAAAAAGCGCCTCTAAATCCGTTCCGATTTCCACGCCGAGGTGCTGCCACAAAAAACGCGTTACTTCTTCTTTTTTCTCGGCGATGCGCGTTTTCAATTGTATATCATAAACGTAATAACCCGTTCCCGTATCACGATAAACACGATATTCGCGCTCGTCTAAGCCGCTTTCAAACGTGATATTGACAACGCCTTTTTTCGCGCCGCGCCGCGCAAAATCGTCTTTTTTATAATCGAGCAGGTCAAACAATGTCCACGCTACGGCTTCAATCAAAGTCGTTTTGCCTGCACCGTTTGCGCCGGTAATCGCCGTCGTCCCGCGCTGAAATTCGTAAGTTGATGCGGCGTGAGATTTGATGTCTTCGAGTTCTATTTTTGTAATGTGCATTTCTTAATATTAATTTTTCCTGTTTGTGATGATTAAAGTTTAAGACAATTTCACCGAAAGAAAAAATGTAACAATAATTAACTCAATCTGCTATTCCAAATTTTCCGCGTATATGTCAAACTGACAATATTATAACCTGATTTTTTTAGAATTATTATGATTAAAGAAATTGCAATTTTAAGTTTTACAGCATTGATTTCAGTCGGTTGCAGCAGCGTCGCACAATCGACGGCAAACAACAATGTTTCAACGCCTAAGTCGGACAATCCGCAAATTATTTCAAGTCATTCGCAACCTGAAAGCGTGAATCCGACACCAACGCCTGTCCCAAAATCCACTACTAAAACCAAATGGACGCAAAGCGGAAATCCGGTTGACGTTTCGGGTTTTGATGCGGAAATCACCAAAGCCGAAAAAGATTTAAAGGCTAAACCGAAAGATGAAACGGCGAAAAAATCCTTTGCCGAAGCCTATCTAAAACGCGCAATTGCATTGACCGAAGCACGACAATACGCCTCGGCGTTGGGCGATTATCGGCGGGTCTTAAAGTATGATGCTAATAATGAAGAGGCGAAAAAATGGATCGCTCAAATTATCTCCATCTACGATTCGATTAACAAAGAATCTCCCGAAGAAGGTGAAGAACCGCCGCCGCTTCCCTTTAAGAAAGATAGTTAAAATGGATAGCTTTATTTTCGTTTGACTTGAATAATCGGTGAATTTTTCTTTTCGCTGGTCGCAAAAATCGATTTGCCGTCCGCCGCATACCCGACGGCTTCGCCTTGTTCTCTTTCGCCCAATGAAACTATCAAAGGCTTTTGTTTCCAGATTTCATCAAAGTTAGCTGCATTTGCCGGAAGAACTATTTCATAAGCCGTGAAATAATCGCAGATTACCACGCTATTGCCGTCAGGCGAAATATCGCCGCCGGTTAAAAAGCCGTTCGGAACAGCCGGGACGCTTAAATCTGCAACTTTTTCGAGCGTATTCGTTTTTTGTAAACTAAAATCAGCGGCAAGTTTATAAACGCCGGATGCACTACTCAAACTTTTTGTTAAAATATAAATATCACCCGTATTTGGATGAACAAGCAGAGTTTCGGAATCGTGGCGGATGTCGGGATATGAAAATTTAATTGCTTCGGCTTTATCAGTTTCAGACGGATTTTTCACACTCGAACTTGCGTTCCTTTCAGAAACTTGGGGTTCAGCGACACGATAGATCGTCAACTCGCTTTTCAATCTTTCATTGTTGCCAATGTCGCCGATGTAGAGAAAACATTTGCCGCTTTTTTTGTCGCGGATAGTTGCGATGTCTTCCCAATCTTTATTTTTTGCGCCGGAAACTTCCCACGTTCCGAGTTTTTCGCCTTTCAGATTTAATGCAAAGATAAGCGCATCGTCGCCCGAATCATTATGCGTCCAAAAAACATTATCCTGACATTTCGATTGAACTATTCCGCTGCTTTCAGTTATTTCTTTCGATTCTATATTTCCGACAATCTGCGGCTTTTCATAACTTGCCGAAATATTTTTGTCTAATTTATTATCTGTATCAACGTCGTTTGAAGAAACGGCGGAACAACCGGATAAAATTAAACAGAAAAGCAACAACGATATGACAAATGTGTGATTTTTGGTTATAGTTTTGTTCAACATAACTTTACTGACTCAAATTATAACGCAGTTGAGATTGTTAGAGTTCAAAACTTTTTTTAATATTTAATCGTAGAGTATTTTAGGTTGTCCCAAATGATTGTCGGAACTGAATGGTTAATTGAAGCGTTTGATTGCGAAGCGGAAAAATTGCGCGATGTCGAAATTTTGCGCGAAGTTTTTGAGCGGCTGATCGCTGATTTGGGTTTAAAGACCATCGGCGAAGAAATATGGCATCAATTCGGCGGTGAAAAAGGTGTTACGGGTTTGGTCGCCCTGACCGAATCTCATCTGGCTTGCCATACTTATCCCGAATATAAAACCGCGACTTTTAATCTTTATTGTTGCAAAAATCGACCCGAATGGAATTGGGAAGCGAATTTGTGCGAACTGCTTGATTCAAAAACCGTGAAAATCACAAAAATCGAACGCGGTAATAAACAATCCCAGATCCCAAATCCTAAAGCCCAAATCGCCGGAGGTGAAATTTGAGCGTTCTGCAAGCAAATTGTCCATCTTGTGCTGCGCCGATCGAGTTCAAATCAGGCTCGACGATTGTTCTGGTTTGTCCGTTCTGCCGTTCTGCCGTAACGCGAACTGATAGAGGTTTGGACGATTTGGGAAAAATCGCCGAGATCGCCGAATCCGAATCGCCTTTAAAAATCGGTCTCAACGGCGAATTTAAGGGTCATAAATTTGAACTGACCGGACGCGCTCAATTAAAGCACGAACTCGGCGGATTTTGGGACGAATGGTATGCGACATTTTCAAACGGCTGGGTTGGCTGGTTAGCCGAGGCTCAGGGCAAATTTTATCTGACTTTTTATCAGCCTTTGCCAACAGGAGTTCAAGTTCCGATTTTTGATTCTTTACAAGTCGGACAACCAATTACAGAAATTCCAAGTAAAACTTCGTTGATGGTAACGGAGAAAGGAACGGCAACGGCGGTTGCGGCTGACGGCGAAATTCCTTATAGATTATCGCCCAACGAAAAGAGCAATTACGCCGATTTATCAGGCAAAGGCGATGTTTTCGGAACGATAGATTACAGCGAAAATCCGCCGTGGGTTTTTGTCGGACAACAAGTTTCGCTCGCTGACATCGGCTTACAAAATGCAAAACCGGCGGAGCGAGTTGCGCGGAAAGTTGCTGTCGGTGCAATGGGTTGTCCGAATTGCGGCGGTTCATTGAATTTGATTGCGCCCGATAAATCCGAACGTGTAACTTGTCCGTTTTGTAATTCCCTGCTCGATGTTAATAAAGGTAATTTGAGTTTTCTGAAAGCCTTGTCGCCGAAACCGGATACACCCGAATTTGTTTTGCCGATTGGCGCGGAAGGAGCTTTCAAAGACGTAAAATTCAAAATAATCGGCGTAATGGTCAGAAGCATTACTTACGATAGTGTCAAGTATTTCTGGCACGAATATTTGCTTTATAATCCCAAAATCGGATTTCGATGGCTGATTCATTCGGATAATCACTGGAACTTTGCCGAACCTGTAAACCCGGCGGAAGTTGTTGTAAATGAAGGCATTGTAAAACCTACGGCAAGCTACAATGGCGGACAATTCAAGATTTTTCAGAACGCTCAGGCGACCGTAGAATTTGTAAAAGGTGAATTTTATTGGCGCGTCGAACAGGGCGAACAGGTGCGTGCAGTTGATTATGTTGCCGCGCCGTTGATGCTTTCGCAAGAATCAACCAACAACGAGATAAATTGGTCAGTCGGCGTTTATATGACCAATGCTGAAGTCGAAAAAGCGTTTGGCGTGGAAAATTTGCCGAAACCTTGGTCGGTTGCTCCGAATCAGCCTTTCACGGGCGGTTTTTATATCAAAGCGGGTTTTGCAATGCTCGGTGTGCTGTGTCTGATCGCAATTTTGATGATTCCGCTGGGCGGCTTGAGCAATACGCCTTTGAATGAAACCGTAACTTTGCTGCCGACGGCAAGTGCGACTACACCTCAGACGGTTTTCAGCAACCCATTCGAACTAAAAGGAAATCGTAATGTGCGAATCACCGCAAACGCGCCGGTAAATAATTCCTTCGTTGATTTGGATGTCGATTTGGTCAATGAACAAAGCCAAGAGGTTGAATCCGTAAATATTCCGATTGAATATTATTCGGGAACGGATAGCGACGGAAGTTGGACGGAAGGTGACAAAACACAAGACGCAACGCTGTCGTCGTTGCCTGCCGGAAAATATACATTGCGCGTCGAAGGAACGTGGCAGGATTTTAGTCAACAAATGCCCATTGCGGTCAAAGTCGAGCAAAATGTTTCACGCGGCGTAAATTTTTGTTGCGCGTTCGTTATTTTAGCAATTTTGCCGCTACTGGCTTTGTTCAGAAAATTTGCCTTTGAATCAAAACGCTGGAGCGAAAGTATGTTTGGAGGAAGTTCTTAGTTTCAATTTTGCAGTCTGATTGAAACTTTCGCCCTAAAGCTAAAACTATGTTAAGAACACTTTTTTTAATTTTCGGAATCGGAGTAATTTTGATTTATGCTTCGTCTTCCTGGTTCGGTTGGGAATTTGCAAATTCGGGAAGCAATTCAAGACTTGGGATGCCGTTCATTTACGGCGGTTTTCGTGGAGGAAAATAAATGCTGAATCTTTTATCAAATATCATTCCGTTTGCTTTAATTGTCAAATTAGACGAACTTTTGCCTGTATTGGCGACAACTTTGATTTTCGTTTTTATCGGCTTGGTCGTTTTCGGAATTGCCTATTTTATCATTGTCAAAGTCTCGCCGTTTTCGGTCAAAAAAGAGATTGAAGACGACCAGAACACTGCGCTCGCTATTATCATCGGCTCGATTATTATTGGCGTTGCGTTGATAATTTCGGCGGCGATTCAGGGCAATTAAAAGCGAATTTGAGAAACGGAGACGCGGCGACACGGTGAGAAGTTTTTTCCGCGTCCCCGCGTCTCACAGTCTCCGTGTCGCAGAAATATGAACAGAACTCCGCTTTTATTTCTCAACGTCTTCATCATCGCCACCTGCGGTTTGATTTACGAACTGCTCGCCGGGACGCTTTCGAGTTATGTTTTGGGCGATTCGGTGACGCAGTTTTCGGTTATTATCGGCGTTTATCTTTTTGCGATGGGTGTCGGTTCGTATCTGTCGAAATTCATTGACAAAAACATCGCCGAAAAGTTTGTCGAAATCGAATTGGCGGTCGCCATCTTAGGCGGATTTTCCGCGCCGCTGCTGTTTTTTGCTTTTGCCAAACTTTCGTATTTCGCGTTCGTGCTTTACGGAATCGTTTTCGGCATCGGCGTTTTCGTCGGTTTGGAAATTCCATTATTGATGCGGATTTTGCAGGACGAACTCGACTTTAAAGATTTAATTTCCCGCGTTCTCGCCTTCGATTACATCGGCGCACTCGTCGCTTCATTGCTGTTTCCGCTGTTTCTCGTGCCGAAATTGGGGTTGAATCGCACGTCGCTGTTGTTCGGAATGTTAAATGCGGCAGTCGGAATTTGGGGAACGTGGCTGCTCGAACCGTTGATAAAAAAATCGGTCAATTTCCTGCGCGTTTGCGGATTTATTTTGATAATTTTACTGCTCATCGCCTTTATCAAAGCCGATTATTTAACGTCACTCGCCGAAGATTCGCTATTTACCGACAACATTATTTACGCGAAAAGTTCGTCGTATCAGCGAATTATCGTGACCAAAGGAAAAACCGGCTACTCGCTGTTTTTGAACGGTAATCTGCAATTTAATTCGTTCGACGAATATCGCTATCACGAAGCGTTGGTGCATCCGCCGTTTGCCGCATTCGGCACGAATCCGAAGCGAATTTTAGTCTTAGGCGGCGGCGACGGGCTTGCTTTGCGCGAGATTTTGAAATATCCATCGGTCGAATATATCCAACTCGTTGACCTCGACCCGGAGATGACGAAAGTTTCAAAATCAGTTCCCGCGCTCGGCGAATTGAATAAACATTCGTTTGATAATGAAAAAGTTCACGTCACAAACGCCGACGCTTTTGTCTGGCTTGATTCGGTCGAAGCCGAACCGTTTGATGTGGCAATTGTGGACTTTCCCGACCCGAATAATTTCGCACTCGGCAAACTTTACACGACGCGATTTTACAATCTGCTCAAGCGTAAATTGAAACCCGACTCAACCGTCGTCGTTCAGACAACTTCGCCGCTGATGGAACGTAAGTCTTTCTGGTGCATTATTAAAACGCTCGAAGCGGTCGGCTTTACAGTCAAACCATATCAAACAACCGTGCCGAGTTTCGGCGTTTGGGGTTACGCTTTGGCAAAGATGCAGCCGTTTGAAACGCCCGCAAAACTGCCCGAAAATATCGAGTTAAAATTCCTGAACGACAAAACTCTTGCCGCGATGTTCGACTTTTCGGCTGACACGAATCTGCCGAACGAGGAGATTGAAATAAACAGATTAGATAATCAATCGCTTGTTAGATATTACGAGGCGGAATGGCGGCGATTTGAGTAGATTTTGAGTTCTACATTCGGAATAGATGAAAGATTAGAGATCATAGATGAAGGATCAAATCTATCGGTTATCATCTTTCATCCAAAATCTATTCCGAGTCTTATAAAATTATGAGCGAAAGCATTTTGCAGGAAAAATCATATAAATTCGCATTACGAATCGTTAAATTAAGCCAGTTTCTAAACGACGAAAAACACGAATTCGTTTTATCAAAAAAGATTCTTGATTCGGGAACAGCAATCGGCGTTTTGGTTGAAGAAGCGAAACAAGGGGAAAATCGTGCTGATTTCTCGCAAAAACTTTCCGTTGCCAATAAAGAAGCCTTTAAGACAAACTTCTGGCTCAGGCTGTTGCGCGACGGCGGATTTTTGAGCGAAAAACAAGCGCAGTCGCTGCTTGATGACTGTGAAGAACTGCAAAAAATGTTGATTTCATCGCTGAAAACAGCTAAAAAATCTGAGTAAAAAATTACATTCGGAATAGCTGAAAACTGATAGCTG
>JANMAA010000042.1:0-3290 GCA_031359215.1 Acidobacteriota bacterium
ATTCAATAAAATCGGCGCAAACGGCTGTCCGACGGCTAATTTTGCGTATCTTTTTAATAATTCCTTTGTAGTAAAATCCATTTTTTTATCCTTAAAGTAAAACTATCTCTTAATTTAACTTGTCAAACAGGCTTTCTGCAAGGCAAGATTTTCTTTGCAAACCTTTTACAAATTCAATTCTTTCAGATGCTTTTACGCTGGCTATGCGTTTGTCGGAGAAATTATTCGTTGTGTTTTGGCTGTTTTTACCGTTGATTTCGGTAGCGGCGCAATATCGGTTTGATTCTTGGACAACCGATAACGGCTTGCCGCAAAATTCGGTTTATTCGATTATTCAAACACCCGACGGTTATTTGTGGCTGACGACGCTTGACGGCTTGGTAAGGTTTGACGGCGTTCGGTTCACGGTTTTCAACAAGGCAAACTCCAACGGAATTATCTCCAATCGGTTCACCAATCTTTTTGTCGAAACAGACGGGACGCTGTGGGTCGGCACGGAAGAAAGCGGCTTAATGCGTTACCGCAACGGACAATTTCAAACTTTTACGAGTGCCGATGGCTTATTTTCAAATCAAGTTTATCAAGTTCAGAAAGATTCGGATAACAGTCTTTTGATTTTAGGAAACAAAGGATTGACTCATTTTCAGGACGAAAAATTTATCTCCGAACAACCGACGGATTTTCGTAATTTTAAGATTTACATCGCACCTTCGGGAGCGCGTTGGGAAATTGACGAAAGCGGTTTGCGCGTTAATCGTGGCGGAATCGAGGAAAAATTTGCGTTGCCGTTTGATTTAAACTCTATCCAACCTGAGCGCACATTTAATTATATCACCTATATTCCGATGCTCGAAGACCGCGACGGCGCGTTGTGGTTTGCCGCTTCCGGCAATCTTTACCGCTTTAAAGACGGCGCGACGGAAATTTTCGATGCAACGAGCGGAATGCCGCCGAGCCGTGTTCGCAATCTTGTGCAAGACCGTTCGGGCGCGATTTGGCTGGCGACGGAAAAAAACGGCATTTGTCGTTTCGGCGAAAACCGTTTTGCTTGTTTCGGCAAAAACGAAGGGCTTTCGAGCAACGATGTGATGAATTTGTTTGTTGACCGCGAAGGAACGCTCTGGGTTGGCACGATTGACGGCGGACTTAATCGCGTTACGCCGCGTGTCGTTTCGCCCGTTTCCGTCGCCGAAGGGCTTTTAGATAAAAATACTTATCCGATTTTGGAAACCGCAACGGGCGAGGTTTGGATTGGCACAACGTCCGCGCTGTCGCATTTCAAAGACGGCAAAATCACCAATTACACGCGCCGCAACGGACTGTTTTATGAAATTGTGCAATCGCTGTGTTTAGACCGCGAAGGGCGTTTGTGGATTGGCGGCATCGGCGGCGTGCAGTATTTGAAAGACGGAAAGTTTTATGATTTCACCGAGAAACTCGGCATCAAACTCGGCGATTACAACTTTTTGGACATTCACGAAGACCAAAATGGTGCGTTATGGTTTGCGACGAAAAAAGGTTTGATTCGATACGCCAACGGCGAAGCAAAAATTTTTACGACCGCCGACGGTTTGCCCGGCGATGACGTAAAAGTTATCCACGAAGCGCGGGACGGTTCGCTCTGGATTGGAACTTATGGCGGTTTGGCGCAACTCAAGTCAGAACCATCTGCGGTAGCGGATGGTTTAAGCCAACCGATTCAGAACATAAATTCAAACATCTCAATGCAAAACTTAAACCGCCCGCTACCGCAGGCGGTTCTGACAGAGCAAGACGGACTCGCGGGAAATAATGTTCGGGCGATTTATGAAGACGACGACGGCGCGTTTTGGATTGGAACCTACGAAAGCGGTTTATCGAGATTCAAAGACGGAAAATTTACAAACTTTTCAACTAAAAACGGACTTTTCAGCAACGGCGTTTTTCAGATTTTGCCCGACGAACGCGGCAATTTTTGGATGTCGAGCAATCAAGGAATTTATCGCGTCAGCCGACAGCAATTGAACGATTTTGCGGATGGCAAAATTGCTTCGATTACCTCAACATTTTTCGGCAAATCCGACGGAATGTTAAATACCGAATGCAACGGCGGACGTTCTCCGGCAGGAATCAAAACACGCGATGGACGGCTTTGGTTTCCGACGCAAGACGGCGTGGCGATTATTGATCCGAAAGCGGTTGCGTTTAATCCGTTGCCGCCGCCGGTTTTGATTGAATCGGTGAAAATTGACGGCGTTGATTACCCGTCCGCTCACGCAGGCGGTTCTGACATTGAACTCGCGCCGAATCAGCGAAATCTCGAAATCGCTTATACGGGTTTGAGTTTTATCAAGCCGGAGCAAGTGCGTTTTCGTTACAAACTCGAAGGTTTGAACGAAGATTGGAGAGACGCGGGCGGACGGCGGACGGCTTTTTATCCGTATTTGCCGCCCGGAAAATATACGTTTCGCGTAATTGCCGCCAACAGCGATAACGTCTGGAACGAACAAGGCGCGGCAATCGAAATAGTTGTCAATCCGGCGTTTTATCAAACTTGGTGGTTTTTGGTTTTGTGCGCGGTGGCGATTGGATTGGTCGCATTTTGGCTTTACCGGCGCAGATTAAACGAAATCAGACGCAGACAATTCGCGCAGGAAGATTTTTCGCGCCGTTTGATAAATTCTCACGAAACCGAACGCCGAAGAGTTGCCGCCGAATTGCACGATTCGATTGGTCAATCGTTGGCGATGATAAAAAACAGCGCGGTTTTCGGTTCACAAACCGCAGAAGATTTGAGCGAGGCGAAGGAACAACTCGCGGAAATCTCGACGCAATCGGCGCAGGCAATTTCCGAAGTGCGCGAAATTGCCTATAATTTGCGCCCTTTTATGCTTGACCGTCTTGGTTTGACAAAGGCGATTAGTTCTTTATTGAACAAAATTGCCGACAGTTCCGCGCTCAAAATAAATTCCGAAATCGAAGATGTTGACGGTTTATTTGAAAACGAAGCCGAAATCAGTATTTATCGAATCATTCAGGAGAGTTTGAATAATATTCTGAAACACGCCGAAGCCACGAAAGTAAAAGTATTCATTACAAAAACCGAACGCTTTGTAACAATCGAAATTTCCGACAACGGCAAAGGCTTCGATGTAAAAGCCAAAAGCGAAACCAAACTACGCGGCGGTTTCGGACTGTTGGGAATGGGCGAAAGAGTCAGAATGTTGGGCGGTTCGATAGCAATTGAATCGGGTTTGGGAAAAGGCGTAAAAATTTTAATTAAACTCGATTACACAGGAAAGCGGGCGCAG
>JANMAA010000050.1:0-83128 GCA_031359215.1 Acidobacteriota bacterium
ATTCAATAAAATCGGCGCAAACGGCTGTCCGACGGCTAATTTTGCGTATCTTTTTAATAATTCCTTTGTAGTAAAATCCATTTTTTTATCCTTAAAGTAAAACTATCTCTTAATTTAACTTGTCAAACAGGCTTTCTGCAAATTAAATTTCTTTGCAAATCAATCTGTTAATTAAAAAGTAAAGATGCTTTTCATCTTTCGAAAGTTTTACTCTTTCTTTTTTTCACTTTAGCTGCCGCAAATCTCGTCAATGGCTTCTTCGTATTTTTCGTCAATCACGCCGCGTTTTATTTTTAGCGTTGGAGTCATCTCGCCCTTGTCAATCGAAAATTCGCGCGGCAAAAGATAGACTTTTTTGACTCTTTCGTAATCATTCATTTCCCGCGTAAATTCGCCCGCATCGCGCTGCACTCTTTTGATGACATAAGGATTTTCGCACAGTTCTTCACGAGTGCCTTCGGCAGCAATTCCTTCCTCTTTGAGCGTTTGTTTGAGCGTTTCCCAATCGGGAACGATCAGTGCGCCGACTTGTTTTCTGCCCGAACCGACAACAACGGCTTGCGAGATAATCGCACTTTGCTTCAAAAGACTTTCAACTTGTTGCGGCGCGACGTATTTGCCGTTTGATAATTTGAATAAATCTTTTTTGCGGTCGGTGATAAAAAAATGTCCGTCTTCGTCCGCATAGCCGACATCGCCCGTATGATAAAAACCATCTGCGTCAATCGCTAATGCGGTTTCATCCGGTTTGTTGAGATAACCGCGCATCACATTTTTGCCGCGAATCAGAATTTCGCCGTCAGATTCGGCAATCTTCATTTCGATTCCTTCAAACGGTGTTCCGATTGAGCCGACTTTGCTGTCTTCGGGACGATTCGCGCAGGTTATACAGGCTTCGGTCATTCCGTAGCCTTGCAAAATCGGGATTCCTGCCGCCCAAAATGCGTGAGAAAGTTTTTTAGAAAGCGGTGCGCCGCCCGACACAAAAAATCTAATACTTCCGCCAACGCCAGCCCGCCATTTTGAAAAGACAAGCCGACTCGCAATCGAATGTTTCATCGCCAAAATCGTTGAAATAGATTCGCGTTTGTCTTTCGCTTCCCAATATTCCTGTCCGACATCTAAAGCCCAATCAAATAGCGACGTTTTCCAACCGCCCGCCGCTTTGCCTTTTTTAACAATTTTATGATAAACCTGCTCGAACAGACGCGGCACAGCCGTCATAATCGTCGGGCGAACTTCTGCCAAAAACGTGGCAATCTGGTCGAAAGATGAACAGAAATGAATCGAAACACCGTTGGCACACAAGACATAAAAAACTGTGCGTTCAAAAATATGCGAAAGCGGCAAAACCGCTAATGAACGGTCAGTAGTCAAAATCGGTAAACCTTTCGAAATTGCTGTAATATTAGACGTAAAATTTTCGTGTGTGAGCAAAACGCCTTTCGGTTCGCCCGTCGTTCCTGAAGTGTAAATAATTGTAGCAAGGTCGTCGGTCTTGATTTGTTCGAGATTATTTTCAAAAATTTGCGAATCAATTTTTTCTAATTCTTGTCCGCGTTTTTCGACTTCAGTAAGCGTTAATGCCTTGTTATTTTCGGCGGGAACGGCATCGTCATCAAAGAAAATCAGCTTTTCGATGCGCTCAACGCTGTGCAACGCATCTTCGGCGTGTTTATAAATCTTTTTGCCCGAAATACACAGAATTTTCGCGCCCGAATCTTCCAAAATGTAACGAATCTGCTCAACGGCTTGCGTCGTATAAATCGGCACATTAACCGCCCGAAGCGACAAAATCGCCAAATCGGTCAAAGACCATTCGGGACGATTTTCGGAAATAATCGCCACGCGGTCGCCTGCTTTGACACCCAAATCTGCCAAGCCAAGCGCGATGCGTTTTATTCTTTCGATAACCGCTAAACCCGAAAAATTTTCCCAAACGTCTTTAACTTTATGACTAAGCGCGTTAGCTTTGTTGTGTCTGCGCCACGATTCAAAACAAAAATGCGGAATCGTTTGCGGTATATTTTCAAATCCGATTAAATTTTCTGCTGTCATTTTTTTGCAATTAATAATATTACTATTAAAAACCAAATTATTCGCTTTCAGAAATACTCAACAAATTCTGTTGAACGAACAAATAAAAATACTTTCTATAGCTTTTTTGACATATTTTAAGGTGTCATAATTTTGCTCGGCTCTATTTCTATCACTACTTCCTTTCGTGAGTTACCCCGTTGTGTCGAAAAATTTATGGAGCATTTGCTTGTTGGTCGATCAATTTCAATATCTCCACGATACGCAGTCCACTCAATTCCTTCAGAATAGAAAATATGTCGGTCATCAAATATCAATGCGCTCACACGCGATTCATTACAGTATTTTCGCTCAAGCATCCGAGCAAGTTTCTTCATATCTTCTTGATTAAAATTTTTTGATTTAATACTTAAGTAAAGGACGAGCGTCGGAGGACCTGAAACTGTTCGGTTAGTTAATGCAATTTGATATTTAAAGTCATTAAAATTCTTCTCTTTACATTTCAGCTTTTGCCCAAAAATCAATAACGATGATCCAAATAGAAGAATAATTAATCCAGTAATATGTCGCAAGAAATAAGTTATTTTTTGTTTGGTCATAATTTCTATTTCATACATTTATTCTTCATTTGTTACTAAATCTAATCTTTTAATTTACCATTTTTCGTCTAAGTTTGCTTGTTGATTTCGCTTTTAAGTCCAATAATTTCGATCAAGGGAACGATAACCGATGGCTTCGCTGATATGAGTTGATTGAACGGTTTCGCTGCCTTCCAAGTCGGCAATAGTGCGCGAAACTTTCAAGATTCTGTCATGAGCGCGGGCGGACAGACCTTGCCGCAACATCGCGCGTTCAAGCAAATTTTCGCTGTCCGCGTCCAACGCACAGAATTTGCGGATCTGTGTCGGCGACATTGCCGAATTTGAAAAAACTCCGTCGCCCGCGAATCTTTTTAATTGAATTTCACGCGCATTTATCACTCGTTGCCGAATTACCTCGGAACTGTCGCCGGCAGGAATATCTTTACCGCGCAGTTCTTTAAATTTAACGGCGGGAACGTCTATGTGAATGTCAATGCGATCAAGCAGCGGACCCGAAATTTTACCGACATAACGCTGAATTTGCATCGGCGAACATTTGCATTCACGCGCCGAACCGAAATAGCCGCACGGACACGGATTCATCGAGGCGACCATCGTAAAATGTGCCGGAAAAGTCAAAGACATTGCGGCACGGCTGATGGTAACTTGTTTGTCTTCCATCGGTTGCCGCAAAACTTCCAAAACGGTGCGGTCAAATTCGGGCAATTCGTCAAGAAACAAAACACCCAAGTGTGCGAGTGAAACTTCGCCCGGTTTCGGAATCGAACCGCCGCCGATCAAACCGGCTTGCGAAACCGTATGGTGCGGCGATTTGAAAGGTCGGTTTGTGACTAAACCGGATTTTCCCGTCAAACCTGCAACCGAATGAATTTTTGTAATTTCCAATGCTTCATCAAATTCAAGCGGCGGCAAAATCGTCGGCAGACGCTTTGCCAACATCGTTTTGCCCGATCCCGGCGGACCGATAAGTAAAATATTATGACCGCCCGCGCTGGCAACTTCGAGGGCGCGTTTCGCGCTTTGCTGTCCGCGCACTTCGGCAAAATCAACGCGATATTTATGTTCGCTCTCTTTGATGTCGGCAATATCGAGTTTGAGTGGCGGAATCGGCGTTCCGCTTCCGTGTTGCAAGCCGTTGGCGACCTCGACCGCTTCGCGCAAATCTCGGATCGGGTAAACATCTACTTCTTTGACAACTGCCGCCTCCGTCGCATTTTCTTCGGGCAACAGCAGATTTTTAATGCCGTTTTCCCGGCATCGCAACGCAATCGAAAGCGCACCGCGCACGGGACGCACGCGACCATCCAATGACAATTCGCCAACGCTCAAAGTATTTTCCAAATTATCGCCGTTTCCCAGATCACCGTTCGCACCTAAAATCCCTAGTGCAATCGGCAAATCAAAACTCGCGCCTTCTTTTCGCACATCAGCCGGCGCAAGATTTATCGTCGTTTTGTGAAACGGAAAAAAGAAGGAACTGTTGGTAATAGCGGCGCGAATCCGTTCACGCGATTCTCTGATTGCAGTATCGGGCAACCCGACAATAAGAACCATCGGAGCGGTATCCGTTTCACCTTTAACAGGTTGCAGATTCACTTCAATATCTACAATAAGCGCATCGATGCCATAGACAGCGGCTGATTGCGTAAGGAAAAGCATAGTTTTTCGTTTTCAGTTTGGAGTTTACAAAATCGTAACAAAGTTTATATCAGAATTTTCGCCAAATGTCAGATTTTTTTCACAAATTGCCAAATTTTAATTTACCAAATGGCTAGTGACAGCTATCATCGCAGCAATTTTCGCCGCGCAAGCCTTGAATTCCTTCCCTGACGATGATCGGTATCATTATCAATGCGGCGACCGGATCAGCCCACCACCAGCCGAACAGCGCGTTCAGTCCGAGTCCGCCGAGCGAGATTGCCGACAAATAAACGCATAAATCAGTTTGTTTTGAGTCGGCTTCGAGCGCGCGGCTGTTAATTTGTTTGGCGACGCGCCGTTTGCTTCGCGCCAGAATCGGCATTACGACGAGCGAAATTATCAACAAAGCAATGCCGATAAAACTCGTTTCCGGTGATTCGCGCCAAATCAGCGTGGTGATTGAATCATACAAAACATAAGCCGCGACCAGTAAAAAACTCGCGCCGACCAGCCGCAGCGCAATTTTTTCGCGGCGTTCTCTGGTGGCTTCGTCGTCAACGCGCAAACGCCACAGCAAAGCCGCGCCCGAAGTGCTTTCGATAAACGAATCGAAGCCGAAACCGACCAGCGACGGACTGCCCGCCAAAATTCCTGAACCGACCGCAACCGCGCCTTCGAGCAGATTCCAGCTAATCGTAAAATATTCGAGCAGTATTCCGCGCCTGATAAATTCGGCACGATTGGCAATACTTTGCTTTTTCAGCGGTTCGATTCGGATCATTTCGCTCATTTAATTACTTCCCCTTTTGATTGCTCAAGCCGCGCAAATTGCAGCACGGTTTATGAAAGGTATTTGAATCTGCCGAACGACGATACTTTGCCTGTCTTTTTAATACGGACGATTTTTTCGGCGCGATCAAATCGTCATTCCGAGTATTAAAAACAGCCCGCGATTCATTTATAACTATTTTAATGCTGATGATGAATGTCGGGGAAATGTTCGTGCGCGTGTTTTGAGTCTTCGTGTTGGTGAACGTGGCTGTGCGGCTCGTTTGGCGAAATATCCGGCGAATGTTCGTGTTGATGATGCTCGTCGTGCGTGTGTTTATGTTCGTGTTCGAGCGGCGAATGTGCGTGTTCGTGTTCGTGATTTTCGGTCAGGTGAAAATAAACGCCGATGCTCATCAAAGCCGCCGCGATTAAAAACGAAACGGTCAGCGCGTCGCCCAACAAAACAATCGAAATCAACGCTCCGACAAACGGCGCAAGCGAAAAATACGCGCCCGTCCGCGCCGTGCCGATATGCCGCAGAGCCAACACGAAAAACGATAAACTAACGCCGTAGCCGAGCAGTCCGACGATTGTCGCCGCGCCCATTGAAAACAAATTCGGAAGTTTCGCGCCGATAATTAACGCAATTATCAAATTCACCGTTCCCGCAAAAACGCCTTTCAAAGCGGCAATTTGCAAAGGATTGACCGCCGAAACTTTGCGCGTTAGATTGTTGTCAATCGCCCACATTAAACACGCGCCCGTAATCAGCAGTGCGCCCCACGGCAAGCCGATTTCGGGTTTGCCCGCCCACGACAAGATGATGCCGCCGAACGTAATAAACGACATTCCGAAGGCGATGCGGCGGTCGAAATTTTCCTTAAAAACAAACCACGCCAAAACCGCTGTCAAAACGCCTTCGAGGTTCAAAAGCAGCGAAGCCGTCGAAGCTGCCGTCAGATTCAAACCGATCAGCAGCATAATCGGCGCAACGATTCCGCCTGCTACAATCGCTCCGGCAAGCCACGGAACATCGGCTTTTTTCAAACTCGCTTCCTTCGTTTTCGCGCCGAATTTCCACGTCAAAGCGAGCCACGAACTCAAACCGATACCCGAACCGAGATAGAGCAACGCAGCCAGCAAAACCGGCGCAGTATCGCCCAAAAGCAGTTTGGCAAACGGTGTGCTTGCGCCAAAAAGTGCGGCGGCAAGCACGGCATAAATTACGCCCGTCCATTTTGATTCAGCGGAAATTTCCTTCATTGATCGTCCGTCATTTCTCCTTCAATATCTTTTTCAAACCACGCATAAAGCGTCGGCAGAATCAATAATGTCAGCAAAGTCGAAGTTATCAAACCGCAGATCACAACCGTTGCGAGCGGACGCTTAACTTCCACGCCTTTTTGTAGCCGCCGCCGACCGTCGAATTATTGCGCGTCACGGCTTCGTAAACATCTCGCAAACCGAGACCGTAACTTTGCAGTTTTTCGGGCGACAGGCGAACTTCGTATTGCTTGCCGAAACCGCCGTGCGAATTGACTTCCGTCACGCCCGGAACGCCCATCAACTGCCGCCGAATGTTCCAATCGTGAATCGTCCGCAAATCGGTCGCCGTGAAATTACTGCCTTTTTCGGCTTTGACTTCGTATTGATAAATCTCGCCGAGTCCGGTCGCACTCGGTCCCATTTCAGGCGAACCGATATTTGAAGGAATCTGTTCACGCGCCTGCGACAGTCGTTCTAAAACAAGTTGCCGCGCAAAATAAATATCGGTTGATTCTTCAAAAACAATCGTCACATTCGAGATACCGAATTTTGAAACCGAGCGAATTTCCTCGATATTCGGAATGCCCGACATCGCCACTTCAATCGGAAAAGTGATCTGCCGTTCGATCTCCAGCGGCGCAAGATTTGGCGCACCCGTCAAAACCTGCACCTGAACATTTGTCACGTCCGGCACGGCATCAATCGGCAAATTTATCAAACTATACGCGCCCGCCGCCGCCATTATCACGACGAGCAGCAGCACGACTAATTTTTGCACTATTGAAAAGCGAATAATTGCGTTAATCATATTTTTATAAGGTGAAAAAGGTTAAAAGTGAAAAAGTGAAAAAGTTAAGATAACAATGCGGCTGACACTCTTTCACTTTTAACCTCTTTCACCTTTTTACTCTTCTTCTCCCATCGCCTTTTTCGAGTTGGGTTTTCAGTGTGAAACTGCCTTTTGTCACGATTGTTTCACCTAATTCCAGTCCCGAAATAATTCGCGTGTAGCCTTCGGTTTCGCTGCCGGCTTTGATTTCGCGGACTTCAAACGCGCCGGGTTCATCCGGCTTGGGAACAAAGACGATTGTTTTATCGCCGCTGCGCTGAATCGCGGTTGTCGAAACGACTAATTCCTCGCCGCTCGCCGCGTCTGCTCCCGCGTTAAATCCGACTTCCGTGAACATTCCGGCGCGAAGTTTGCCGTTTTGATTCGGAACTTCCAAACGGACTTTTGCCGTTCGCGTTGTTTCGTCGAGACGCGGACCAATGTATGAGACGCGTTAATCGTGCCGAACGAAGCGGATTTGACTTCGGCGACCGAACCGACGACGGGTTTGCCGACGCTCGCTTCCGGCACATTTGCAATTACATAAACCGTCGAAAGATTCGAGATCGCAAAAATCGCCTGCGCCGCTTCGATTCCGGCTCCGGCATTAAATTTTCGTTCGGTAATCATTCCCGAAAGTGGAGAGCGAACAGCGACGAGCGACGTATCTTTCGTATGGTCATCGTCATTAATATTGACATTTACGCCGAGCGAACGCATTTCGTCCTGAATATTGCGCAGATCAACCTGCGAAGTCTCGACTTCGGCTTTAGCTTCCTGCAATTCCTTATTGAGCGCGATGTTTGATTGGAAATCGAAATCGGCTTTCGCAGTTTTATAATTCGTTTCGGCGGAAATCAAATCTTTGCCCGCGCCCGCGCCCGAGTTCGATCAGTTTTTTGGTGCGTTTTAGTGTCGCGTCGGCTTCGTCGAGTTTGGCTTTCGACTGCAAGACGGCGACGCGATTTTCCGATTTTTGAACACGCGCCAGATTTCTCTGCGCGAGTTCGTAGCGCGTTTTTGCTTAGTGCATTTTGCCGTGCATCTGCGCCAATTGCGGACTGGAAATGACCGCCAATACCGCGCCTTTTTGGACGTTATCGCCGACACCGAAAAAGACATTCTCGATTCTGCCGCCAACCAAAGGCGTTGCCATTTCCGTTTTTTCAGGATTGAGTTCGACCGTGCCGGTGACGAAAAGTTTGGAAATTGCGGGACGCTTCTTCTGTCCGCCGATGTTTCAGCCGAAGCGAGTCGCGCAATAGACTGCCGCGCAATTGTTTGCCCGTCAACTTCTATCTTTTTGGCAATCTCAGTTTGGGCTTGCAGATTAAAAACCAAGCCGCCGATTAGAAAAATCAATGCGGAAAAAAAACCTTTGACAAGACGTTTGCGCGCTCTATAAAATCCATTGCTAAATCCTCTTTTTAGTAAAAACGAATAGACAACAGCCCGCGCGATAAATAAAAAAAATTTATCGGCAAAGTCCATTATTTGATTGTGTGATTGAAAAGAGTTAAGCGAATTTCGGCGGCTGATAGAGTTGCGACAGATGAGAATTTGATTTCAGACGTTTCTCGGAGAAATTAGATATGGATTGTTTTGTCGATAGAATCTCCGGCACGAATACTTGGATGGAATTAAAAGCGATTACGGTATGCGAACAACAGCAGAAACAACTTACTTCCGAAACAGGCAAATCAGGCGTTTGTTCTTGACGCGACGAGTTAAAAGAATCGGCAACAGTGGAACTATTTATTTTTTGTTTTTTTTCTTTGTTTGAATCTGTTGTGTGTAAGACGGAATACCGACCATTTCATTTCCACAATAGACTTGCAGAACGGTAATATCGGCAAAATCATAAAACACGAAAAATAGCGCAAGCACACGAGAAATCGTGCGTTTCCACTTCAACTGCTGATGTTGTCCAAATAGTTTCATCAAAGAATTCAGGCTACAATCTTTTTTATGGTAAAGTCAAAATTTATTCGCTATCAGCAACTTTGATTTTGACAAAAGCCGCGTTTTTTTAGATGTTATAACGATATGAGTATCAAATCAGACCTGTGGATTCGCCGAATGGCAACCGACGAACAAATGATCACTCCGTTTCTTCCCGAACTTTTGCGGGAAGTCAACGGCAATCGAATAATTTCCGCCGGTGCTTCGAGTTACGGTTACGATATGCGCCTTGCCGACGACGGTTTTCGCGTTTTTTCACCGATTCGCGGTTTCGAGATTGACCCGAAAAAATTTGACGAAGATTCTCTCATCGAACCGCCGCTCAAAACAGCCGAAGACGGAGCACAATATTATCTTCTGCCGCCGCATCATTACGGTCTCGGCGTTACGGTGGAAACATTTAAAATGCCGCGCAATGTAACCGGCGTCGCAGTTGGAAAATCAACTTATGCCCGCGCCGGTTTGCTGGTCAACACGACACCGCTCGAAGCCGGTTGGACGGGCAGATTGGTCGTCGAAATCGGAAATCTGGCAAATCTGCCGCTTCGCGTTTACATCAACGAAGGCATCGGTCAGATTTTGTTTTTTGAATCGGATGAAGATTGCGCCGTTTCATACAAAGATCGCGGCGGCAAATATCAGGGACAAACCGGATTGACTTACGCCAAAGTTTGAGTTTGAGCGAAAAGGGATAAATTATACCGATTTTTATTATTTATCTTTCTCCTGAAAAACTCTTTCAAGCGGCGAGTGTCCGTCGGAATCGCAAAACGGGATATTGTTCCCCGCCTGAGCTTCCAAAAGTTGTATTTCTGATTTTTCGCCGAACAGGTTGAGAGTGTTCAAACGCGGCTCATTTCGCAAAATTTGCGGCACAATCCAAAACCATTGCACCAAACCAAACACGAAAAGCAGAAAAAGATTTAGATACATTCCCTCCATCGAATTCGGATTTACGTTTAGCGCAATTCGTGCGAAAAACATAGCCGGTAGTCCAAAAAGACTTGCGGGAAATGACAAAATAAACATCGTTACGCTTGCCGTGCCGATAGCATTTTCGACAAAGTTAGAAGCGTTCACAGATGACGGCATAAAAACCGGTAAAAGCATTGAGAAAACACTCACGAGCAACCACAGCCCGCTTAAACTCAACTTAAATTTTTCTTTCATATTTTATCTCCTTTTGTCTGATAATTTTTAATGCGCGAGATGAAAAAAGATATATAAAACAGTCAATTAACCTTTACCATCAAGCAAATCAAGCATTTGAAGCGTAGGTTCGGTCGGCGACCAAAAACGCGCGATCCAAAACCATTGCATCAATCCGATAATGGATAAAAAGAATGTGTTAACATAGATTCCTTCGATTGAAAATGGATTTATCGCCAGGTAATGATTCGCCAAAGCGACGACCGGAATGGCGAAAAGACTACACGGCAATGACAATACCAGCATCAATCCATTCAGAACGAGAATCGTATATTGAAGATTTTGTGATTCAAACCCGAACCACAAAAAAATCGTCAAGACCATTGAAAAAACCGCGATTGCTAACCAAATATGTTTCAAATTAGATTTTATATTCATTTTTTTTCTCCTGTAATTTGATAACTTATTAGACACCGCTTTTAACAATTTGTTCCCGACATACAACATTTAATTTGAAATATAACTTGCAGAAAAAATATTGATATGAAGAATGGTTTTAACTTTTGCTCATATTTATTGCCATTTCATCGAGTTGCTTTGCAATACTTTTTTCAATAAAAGCAGCAATTTGTGATAACAAAGGTCGGGTTAAAAAACTTGTCGGAAAAAGTTGAAATTTACGCGAAACGAGCGTTTCATTTTTACCAAGTTTCTCGAAATTCCATTCCTCGATAAAATGCGTTGCAACATAACTTAAAGCCGTTGGAAAATCATAAATTTTCATAACGATTCTTTTGCCCGATCCCCATTCAAGAATTTCTTCAAGATGATCCGTTCCATCCGAATTTTTCACCCGAATCCGCGAGCCGATCATTTTTTTCGTCCGCTCTTCAAATTCAGCTTTTTCTATTCCCGGCAAAATTCCATAACCATCAAAACTATTCCAGTTTTCTACTTCGAGAGCCTTTTTGCTAATCTCTTTCGCCGAGTTTTTGATTATCTTTTTGACTTCAAATTCTATTGGATTCATCTTGAAAATCAGTAGAGCAAACTGTGAATTATTGAAACTTTTACTTTAAAAGCTCCGCAACTAAAATTCCCAAATAAGTGCCGATGGCGTTGCCGATTGTTCCGGCAAGAAGTCCGGGTAATTGCAAATCGGGACGACCGAGACTGGCGGCGCAGACGGGCGCGGAAGTTGCGCCGCCGATGTTGGCGTTCGAGGCGATTGAAACGATGTCCCAATCTTGTTTGAGCAAACCGCCGACGACGAAAATGATCGTTCCGTGCAGAAAAATTATAATCGTGACCCAAAGAAGAAGTATTCCGGCGGCATCTCCGCTGTTCAGCAAAGCGTTGATGTCGCAATACGCGCCGATCACGGCGAGAAACAGCATTATCAGCAAATAACCCAAAATTCTGCCGCCGTTCAGTTTTTGGACAAAAGGAATTTGCGCGAAAATTAAAGCCAGAGTCGTGAGAATAATGATCGAGGGAAGTCCGGGAATCGCGGCGGCAACTTTTGCAGAAATAAACAGCGTGCCGAAACCGAGCGCGAGCAAAATTGCGATGTCGCGCAAACTGATATGAGTCGGTTTTTGAATCAACTGTTCCCGAATTTCCTCATCCGAAAGTCCTTCGAGATGAGGTGGAATACTTCGTTTGCGCGGGAAAAGTTTTTGCAGGATCGGCGGCAGTAAAAGAGTTAAGATCAGCCAAACGGTCGTGAGAATATTGTCCACCGCATTGACCGCCGCATATAAAACGCCGTCGTTATTGACACCGTAATTGAGCGCAACGGCATTAAGATTCGCGCTTCCGCCGATATAAGTTCCTGTATACATTCCAGCGACCGCGTAAGCGAGATTGAAATGATTTTGCGGCGCAACAATTTTATATCCGACGATGACGGCGATGGTCGTCGCCGCTGAACCGATAAAAAACATCAGTAACATCGGAAATCCGGCAAACTTCAAATCTTTCAATTTTACTTCCAAAAGTAAAAAGAAAATCCCGATCGGCGCGGCATAGGCGAAAATGCCGTCATACAAAGGCGGCGCGTTGTATGACGAAGGAATCACGCCGACATTCGCCAAGATCGCGGCAGCAATGATGATTATCAAAACCGCACCGATGTGTTTGAAAAACTTGAATTCCGCAAGCCATTCCGAAAATACAATCAGTAACAGCAAAACGGCGGCGATATAAATCGGCTCTTGAATAAACGGCATATTGATTTAGCTTTCCTATTTTCTGTAGAACGCCCAAATTCTACATTTTTCGTGATAAAAAAACTAGCCGAATCTTTAGTAAAAATGGGGTATTTTATGACGTTTATTTTCGAGTTAAGAATTTTGCATATCTATTTAATTCGGCTGACTTTAAATTCTTTGCCCGAAGCGTCAACAAATTTTTCGATTTTGCCGTTTTCCGGCGAAACAAAATGTCCTCTTCTGCCTTTTTCGTTCGGATTAAACGTGCCGAACGTCAGTGTTTCCGTGTCAACGACCTGAAAATTCGGCTGATCGTCACATTTTACGCGCGCCCAATAACCGCTTTTGTTGGTCGTGATATTACATTTTACTTTTCCGACTAAATAATCGCCGTCGAGTTTGTTCGCGCTGTCCACCGCTTTCATTTCGGCTTCCGACATCATTCCGTATTCCAAAATCGAGCCGAGGTCTTCCGCGTCGTTATACATTATGCTTTCGATTTTCCAAACTTTCGACGCGGCATTTTCCTTGATTAAAGAGTAGAGAATTTCCTCGTCTTTGCCCATATTTTTGAATTTGACCTTAACGACATTATTGGCATCGGCTTTGCCGACGACGAAGTTTGTGATCTTCGTGTCCTGCGCGTAAAACGTCGGATCGAAATCCAACGCGCCAACGCCGTCCGTCGTCGCCATCGCATCTTTCCAAATAATATCGGCGAGTTCGCGGACGAAATATTTATCAACCGACGCACGATTTTTCCTCTGAAAAAACGGATCGGTTCGCGGATTTTTCCGCGCCGCATACAAATCTTTAACGACCTGTTCGGGCGTATTCAATTTTATTTTCGATTGAGTAAAGTTTAACGAAACGAATGTCAAAAGACAGACGAAAAGAAAGATGATTTTGATTTTCATTGATTATTTTTAACTTTAGAGTTCAGCCTATCTTACAGCCGGTATCCGCAAAATTGTCGGTTAAGACTTCGATAGTCTAGCATTTAATTTTGGGATTTCCTACCAAATCTTACATACTCAAATAACTCTGAAAGATTATTAAAAATGTAATTAGAAAAACAAAATTTATGTTCCCATTTTAATTGTTTTTACCAATTGAATTGAATGATATGATTACTCTGTAAATTTAACGTGAGTTTGACATAAGCCATTGAAAATGGCGGTATGTTTGTAGCCCATAACGCAAGTTATGGGAACAAGTTAGAATGAATTATCAAGCGGTTGAATAACCGCGATATACACTTTATGTCGCCATTTTCAATGGCTTTTCAACATTTTGCCAATAATTCCCACGATTTGCATCGTGAGCTACAACTATAACGTCGGTTTCACCGACTGAAACTGAACTTCTTATGTCGAGCTCACGTTAAATTTACTTTTTTTGATAAAAAATTATGACAACAGATTTTCTGACAGGCACGGTCAAAGGTCCGGGCGAGATGCCGCACGAGTATCTTTTTATTACGAAGGATAATGAGAAAACACGCATTGGCGGTTTTTTTTATTATCAGGCGAAGATTAGGGTAATGATATGAGGATTTATTCTCAACTTTGATTTTTAAAACAGCGATTGTCGCCGCTCGAATTTCCAGCCGTTTTTCAATTTCGATATTCGCATAGCCAGAGAATTATTTTGACATAATCCAACTCCGATGAAATAAAAAAGGAAATGTCTTGATATGTCGGCGTTTAGTTCCTACAATTTTCATTGTTACTTCAAACTATCGAAAGAGATTTTTTATTAAAAAACTATTATTAACTCATCTTACGCGATTATTGTTTTTGTCATCGAAGATGACTAACAATATAGCGTAGGGTGAAATGAGTGAAACGAATGAAACCCTACGTCAGTTTCATCAACAACGCGCTCGCCGAAGGTGAGCAACAACAAGCGCGGCGAAGATTGTTCGACACTTTCAGCGTCGGAATGTTTGATTTTGAAAACGTAGGGTTATGGCGAAACGCCTACATCCTACGCTATATTGTCGGTCGCCATTGGTGACAAGACAAACATTCCTTTCTGCGTAAGGTGAGTTATTAATTATTACCAGGTTTCAGAATCATCCGGACGACCGATGTCAATATCGGGGTGTTCTGGAGAAACATCAGTTACTCCTTTAACTTTTTTAATTTTGTCAATCACTTTCTCATCATTAACTTTTCCCGAAATACTTCCAATCGCGTCGAATACCTGGTCAACATAAAATCCTTTATCAGTCAAATCTTTACTGATTTCCTTCATCGAGCGTTTACCGGATGTCGTAATAATAAGTTTTTTACTTTTACCCATAAATTTTCTCCTTAAAATAAAATGTATCTGGCAAAAAATACATTTTTGCCAGATACTTAATGTGATGCTCTCAGCACGTTATGGGATGGCTTGAACAAGACCTCTACCAACGCGGGCAGGCGGGAAAGGTAACGGTCTGGCGAGTGCCAACAACCTGTTTCGCAAAGTTATACCCCGCATTGCCGCAGACGTTTGCGCCAGCAATGCCGCGCATCCTGAAACATGCGGAGTAGCCATACTAGTGCCGCTGAGGATTTTATATAGTGTTGGACGAGGAAATGATGAGAACACATCTCTACCCGGTCCGGCGATTTCAATTTTACCGGAACAGGAAAAAGATGAGGGATTTAGGTTCGGATCAAGTGAAGCAACAGCGACTATAGTTGGCGAATTTGCCGGTGCGCCGGTAAAAACTCCGCTGCCCGCATTACCAGCCGCCGCAATTATCAGACAGCCATTGTTTAATGCAGCCTGCCCTGCGGCAGTATATGCCGCATTCACCGGCACTTGCGCTCCCAGAGACATTGAAATTACCGGGCATCTATTCGCAATTGCCCAGTTCATTCCTGCCAATACACCGGCTTGCGTTCCGCTTCCGGAATTAGTTAACACCTTGCCGACAAAAATTATGCTCTGATGTCCAATGCCGTAACGTGGTGTCGTTCCCGGAGGTGTTTTCGTTCCGCACGCCGTACCTGTTACATGTGTGCCATGCCCATTCAGGTCTTGAACAGGTTGACCGACGAACTGATTAGTAAAAATTGTCCGTCCGGCAAAATCGGGATGTCCCAAATCCAAACCGGTGTCCAGAATTGCTACTCTAATTCCTGCTCCGCTACGACTGCTTTGCGGAACTCGGCAGGCATTTAACCCCCATGTTGCACCAAGCACCATCGCATCTTCTTCCGTTTCGAATTGTTGATCAAATCCCGTTCCCTCCGCTTCTTTAGCGATAGCTTCCAGTATCCGGGCTAAACTGCGAAGATTTACACTGCCTGCTTGCGCCTGCACTGCATAAGCCGTATTCAATATTTGTTCGGAAAAAACGAAATGTTCCGGCTCAATTACCTCGATCGGACTGTCTGATGCAATCTCAGCCGCCATTGTCATACTTCTTTCTTCCGCCGCCGCCGAACCGATCAGTGCCACTCCGATTTCTGGAAATGTCACTGCATCGGCATCACCAACAGCTTCGAAAGATACAGACTCTTCTTCAAAATCACGTGCATCAGCAACACGCATTCCCATTCCTTTCGCTCCGAGTGAAGCGACTCCTTCTTCTGCCGCACCTTCCTTGAAAGTTACAATATACCGTCCGGTCTCAAGTGTATTGCCACCGCGTTCTAAAGCAGCAAGCATAAGCTCATCAACCGACGAAGACACGCCGACGTTTGCTTCTGTTGCACTTGTGTTTTTATTACGATCTTTTTTTGTTGACATAATTTATTCTCCTAATTCTTATTTCAATTTGCCTAAAGGCAGAAAATTAAAGTTTGACGATAAACAAAGTTGCTTAAAAGGTTTCAAAATCTGCCTCTGTTATATAAGTCACCAAATGAATGAAAAAACTATCAAGAAAAATGAATTTTTATTTAATTTTCTTTCATCAATCAATACTTCGGACAGTTTTTAATTAACTAATTCCTGTAAGTTGTTGAAAATTATAGAAATTATTAATTAAATCAAAGTTAGGTTTTGAGCTAATGCGTGATTTAATTCACTTTTGAAAAACAGCAAGCCCGTAATCATTGCCTTTCAACTATCAAAAAACTATCCGAAGTATTGATCAATAATAGTTTTCATTTATATATGACTTTTTTGAGTAAAAACTTACACACTTTTTCAAAATAAATTTTTAGTTTTTCTCATGCTATAATTTCTCTGCAAATTTAACCTTTTAAAATTGAAATTATGACGACAGATTTACTGACAGGCACGGTTAAAGGTCCGGGCGAGATGCCGCACGAGTATCTTTTTATCACGAAAGACAACGAAAAAACGCGCATCGGCGAGTTTGTTTATTACCGGGCGAAGGTCGGCGAAAACGAACGGCAGATCATCGGCACGATCAAGGGCAGAAAGCTCGTGCGAAATTTGCCGGATGCTTTTTTGTCTGATCCGAATACGCCGCCTTCGATGGTTTCCGCGCTCATCGGACTCGATGGCGACGGGTGTGAGATTTATGAGATTCAGGTCGAGACGATTGGATTTTTCGACACGACCGTCAAGGATTTTAATAATCCGCGCATTCCGCCGAATCCGGGGCAGGCGGTGTTTCTGGCTTCGTCGGAAACTCTGACGGAAATGTTGAGCGCGAAGAAATCTCTGGAAACGGGTTCGGCGCATATCGGTTCGCTTTTGACACGCGAGGCGGGCGAAGTGCCGATTGTCTTGTCGGTCAAAGATGTCGTTTCGACGCATCTGGCGATTTTGGCTTCGACTGGTTCGGGAAAGTCTTACACGGCGGGCGTTTTGGTCGAGGAATTGATGCAGCCGCATAACGGCGCGGCGGTTTTGATCGTTGATCCGCACGGCGAATATCACACGATGCAGTCAATTCACGCGCACGAAAAATTTCGCAAAGAAGGTTATCAGCCCGAAGTCAAAATCTACACGCCCGACAAAATAAAGGTGCGTTTTTCGACGCTTACCGAAGCCGACGTAAAATATCTTTTGCCCGAAGGCACGTCCGACAAAATGGCGCATTTTCTGTCGCAGGCTTTTCGCAGTCTGAACGAACGTCTAAAAGCCGAACGCCGCGCCGATTACGCCTACGCTTACCACGATTTGCGTGATGAGGTGAACGCGCAGAAATACGGCGACGAATCGAAAAAAGACGGCAGCGGCGGAAATGTCTCTTCGATTGACGGTCTGCTGTGGCGAATGGATTCGCGTTTCGACCGCGACAACACGATTTTTTCGGCGAGCGAACAGATCGAATTAAACGAACTTTTCCGTCCCGGACGCTGCACGATTCTCCAGCTTTCCGACATCGAACAGCACGAACAGCAAGTCATCGTCGGCACGCTTTTGCGCCGCATCAACAAAGCCCGAATGATGGCGACACGCGGCGAAATCCCGAAAGAACGCGGCGATCTCGTCAATTATCCCGTCTTCACTTTATTAGAAGAAGCGCACCGTTTCGCGCCCGCCGGAGCAAGCGTCGTTTCGACGAATATCTTAAAACAAATATTGTCCGAGGGCAGAAAATTCGGTGTCGGCATCGGCTTGATAACACAGCGTCCGGGCAAACTGGATCAGGACGTTCTCTCGCAATGTATGACGCAGATCATTATGCGAATCGTCAACCCGATTGACCAGCAAACCGTCGCCCAATCCGTCGAAGGCGCAGGACGCGCCATGCTCGCCGAACTTCCCGCATTAACAAAAGGTCAAGCCATAATTTCGGGAGTCGGCATCAACACGCCCGTGATGTGCCGCATCCGTCCAAGACTAACCGCCCACGGCGGCGAAACCTTCGACGCACCCGACGAATGGGCAAAGTGGCATAAACCCGAATCCGCTGACAAACGCGAACAGGACAACGCACCTTATCTGAAACCGTCTTCGGACAAAAAGCCTGAAAAAGTTGGGAATATTAGGATTTAATTTTGTGATAAAATGCTTTTGAGAGGTTAAAAATATGACACATTCGATTGTTTTAGAAATTCCCGAACATATTTATCGGCGAATTGCAGAAGAAGCCGAATCGAAAAAGCGGAAGGTTGAAGAAATCGCGCTTGAAAGATTGGCAAAAAACGAATCGGCGAAGGGCGATGATTTTGAAAAACTCGCTGACGAACTCGCCGATTACGTTGAAAAAAATATGCCGCCGGACGCAAAACCGCTTTCCGATTATGCGATGAGCCGTGAAGGAATTTACGAAGACCATTTATGATTTATGTTCCCGACACCAATGTTCTGCTGCGTTTTGCAGTCCGCACCGATCCGCAGCATCGGATTGTCCTTTCGGCAATCAAAAAATTAAAAGCGAACGGCGACGAAATTCACATTTTGCCGCAAACCTGTGTCGAGTTTTGGAACGTCTTCACGCGACCGTCCGCCCGCAATGGATTTGGTTTTCCGATACAAAAAGCTAATCAATCTTTACGTTTGGTCGAAAAGATTTTTCCGCTTCTGCCCGACAACGAAAATGTTCATCAAGAATGGCGCAAATTAGTCGTAAGTTTCGGCGTGTCGGGTGTTCAGGTTCACGATGCACGAATCGCCGCCGCAATGACTGTTCATAAAATTTCTCATCTTTTAACTTTTAACACTTCTGATTTTTCACGATATTCGACTTTAGGAGTTGTTGCTGTTGATCCGAAAAATGTCTAAATTACCATACTCGCCAACCGAATGGATGAACCGGCACATACCCGAATCCGCCGACAAACGCGAACAGGACAACGCGCCTTATTTGAAACCGAGTTCGGACAAAAAGCCTGAAAAGATCGGGAATATTAGGATATAATTAGAAAACTATGAAAAATCTAATCTCGCAAATTATAGTTGTTCTGTTTCTAAGCATTTCAATTTCGGCGCAGGAAAATCAACCAGAATTGGTTGATGAATTCGGCAAAATGCACTCTGATGAGTTGATGGGTCGAATTGATTCTTTCGCTAGAGAGATATACAAAATACCGAATTCAAAAGCTCTAGTCCGCATTTCCGGCGGCAAGGAAGGTTATTTCGGGTTGCCGTATGTTCAAGGCTCAATAATAAAATCGGGTTGGGAATATAACATAAAACGACCAGCGGAAAAACTTTTAATACAGTTTTGCAATGTGAACGAAGGACCGATTCATACGCAATTTTTTATAGTGCGCGAAAATGACAAAGTAGAAACTTGTAATGAAAATCTCATCACTCCGAAACAAGCGGTTCTATTTGATGGTGCCTATTTTTATGTTGATCCTGAAACACCGGAATTCGCTTTTGAGTCTATCGAAAATAGGGGTGTCGAATGGCAAAGTGTTACTCCGGCACAATATTCGGAATTTGCGCTAAACATTCTAAAAAGATTGTTGAAAGATTCCCCTGAAAGCAAGGTGTATATAATCGCGTATCTGCAAACCAATTTTGAAGAAGATGAAAACGGAAAAATTATCGTTGGAAAAGCAAGCAATTTGGACAAAAAATACTACGCTCAAAAAATGTTTCGCGCCGTCCGAAAAGAGTTATTCAAAATTGGCTTTTCAAATTCGCAAATCAAAACAATTGATGGTGGATATGTAAATAATTACAGAAGAAGATTAGAATTTTGGTTCGTCCCGAAAGGTGGCGAGATTCCGAAGCCGAAGCCGGAATATTTTCCGAAGAAAGCAAAATAATATTTAATCGCTCGCTGATGGCGTGTAAGAGTTCGCATAATTTGTTCGACGCTTTCAGCGTCAGCGCGTTTGTTGACATCTCAACCTACGGTTTCACCGAAGGCTATGTTGTTTGCCGCCGTTGGCGACTTGGAAAAGAATGTTGATGTTGAAATTGGAGAGTTTTTGTTCGATGGCGAGGGTTGACGGTCAAATTCTGTGCGTTGACGCTCTACGGCGAGCGTTGATATACGATTTGGTATGTTTTCGGTTAAATTTTGACCGTCAACTCTCTGTGGCGAGCGTCAACCTTCTGTGGCGAGCGTTGACGCTCTGTGGCGAGCGTTTATATACCATTTGGTATGTTTTTTGATGCAAATATCAATATCCCGCCGATTTATTCGATAAAAAAGAGGGTTGCTTCTCCGTTTTGAATGAATTTCTAATTACGGAGTCGGGTCGGGTTTGGGTTTAAGGTCGAAAAGCTGGCGCAGATCATCGTAGATGGCTTGTGCGCCGGGAACGCCTAATTTGGCGTTGAGTTGCACCATCTTGTAATAATCGCGGGCGGATTGATAGGCTTCGCTGCCGCTGACCGCCATCGTATTTTCGAGATTTTCGAGAGTTTGCCGGACAGGTCGCACCATCTCACGCATTGCTAAAAATGTTGCCAAATCTTTTTGAAATTCGGCAACGTCCGCCGTTGCGGGCAAATGTTCGGGATTCGAGACGGAATAATCGGCGCATTTCTGGACAAAAGGAATTCTGCCGTCGGCGACTTTGGGAAGTGATTTTACTTCTTCTTTATCGATTATGACGTTGAATCCTTTGGTCGCATTCGCCAAATCGGTCGACGCATCGGCAACCGCTTGTTTTTGAGCTTCGGTAATTGTTAATGAAAGTCTATTTACGGACATATTTTATGCCTCCGTGATAAGAGAATTGTTTCGTTGAAAGACGGAACAAGGCTAAAATAACACGGTTTTAGCCAATGTCAATAAGTTTTTAAAGGGCATTGCGGAATTCAGACGTTAGTAAAATAAATGTAAACTATTGAAAAGAAAGAATGCCCACTGCAAGATTTGAACTTGCGACCTCCCGCGTGTGAAGCGGATGCTCTACCACTGAGCTAAGTGGGCTTAACTGTTTATAATCAATAGGTTAAAATCTAGTTGAAATTGAAAAATAGCAATTCACACCTAAATTCACACCTATTTAATTTAATTCTGGCAAAAAACGAAATAATCAAGTATTTTGATTGCAAATAAAATATATCAGCGATTTGTTAAAAAAGGCAATTTGGTCGCACGAAAATACAAAGAGAAGCCCGGACTTGATTTTACAAATAATCAAGTCCGGGCTTCAATTATGATTTCGGTGTTTTAGACTTTACTCGTTTATCCTTTCGAGTGTCTGACGAAACTTTAACCAAAAGATTTTTGCATCTCTCGGCACGATCTCCAGAAACGAATCAATCTGCTTGATAACTGCGTTTCTTTCGTTGCTGTCGGCTTTTTGATATATGACAAGCATTTGCTCGGCTTGTCGGGTTAGATATGCCTGTTTCGCGTCCTGTTGTGTCTGTGTTAAGTTATTCATTAGTTACTCCAGTTAATTTTTATTGATTGGGTTAAAGAGAGGCTTATCCGATTGCAGTCAGATAAGCCTTTCGTTTTTACTTGGCAAGTTTCAAAGATTGCCGATAGATATTAGCCGTTGCTCCGGCGATGATGTGATAGCACACCAAGCCGCGTTCAGCCGCTTTGCATTCACATTCACCTAGCTTTTCGCCGTTTTGGACATCAAAGCGGACGTGATAGACATTTGAATTGTTTGACGAATAGACGACAAACAAACGATCTTTAATAAATTTGACACGCGGTTTTAGTTGTTTGCATCTGGCAACCGCTTTGACCGTGTTTTCCATTGTTAATTTAATCATAATAGTTACTCCTTAAAATTTAAGATTTGTTGTTTCCAACTAATAACTATTCTATCGCACACGATAGTTTAATGCAAGTCTAAAATAACGCTTGCGATAGATTTATTTTTAAGGCATAATTGCTGTGTTATGGATTTACTTACAACCAGCGAAGCGGCGGAAAGATTACACGTTACACCGATCAGAGTGCGGCAATTGATTCGTGAAGGAAAGATCGAAGCCAAGCAAGTCGGACGCGATTATGTGATTGAAGAAAGTTCCTTAAAGTCGGTCAAGACTTACGGAAAAGCCGGCAGACCGAAAGGCTCAAACGGCAAATTATCAGCCAAAACAAAAAAGCCGATACAGACCGCGTTTGATATTGCGCCCGATTTGATGAATCGTCTGCTTGCCAAACAGAGAGATTTGCCGCCTGATCTATCAACCAACAAAGATTATTTGAAAGATTTGGGCAATAAGAGTTCGGAAAAGAGAAAGGATAACAAAACGTGATTAACCCAATAATTGCCGACACGGGCGTTATTGCCGCGTTGCTTAATCCGAAAGACCAATGGCGCGAATGGACGGTTAATCAATGGCGACAGCTTCCCGCACCATTCCTAACGTGCGAAGCCGTCATTGTCGAAGCCTGTTTTTTACTGCAACACACACAAGACGGCGAACAAGACATTTTATCTTTGGTTGAATCAGGAATTTTGCAGATTGATTTTTCCTTGTCTGCCGAAGCCTTAGCCATCAAAACATTGATGCAAAAATATAAAGACGTGCCGATGTCGCTTGCCGATGCGTGTCTTGTCCGAATGAGCGAATTGATAGATAATTCAACTGTTTTCACATTAGACAGTGATTTTCACATTTACCGCAAAAGCGGCAAGCAAAAGATTGATTTGATAATTCCCGAATAATTTTGTTATGAAAACTCAAAACATCCGCCAAAACGAAGTTGATTTCTGTGCAGAAGTTTCTAAATTCTCTGATAAATTTTTTGGTGAGAATAAATTTCTACCGCTTGACCATTCAAATATAGAAAAATATGGCACAGGAAGCAACAAACGCCACGATTTTCAATTTTTCAATCGTAAAAATCAGTTGGTTTTGACAGGTGAAGTTAAATTGCCCGGAACAACTCAAGGACAGTCCACATTCAATCAGGTGTTGATGCAAGATGCCTTTGTAAAAGCGACAATGGAAAATTGCCGTTATTTCTTTACTTGGAATGTCAATGAACTTGCGCTTTTTGACCGCTCAAAGTGGGACGCGCCGACAATGTATGATCGTTGTGTCGGTCAATGGAGTCTCGGATTAAATTTAATCAAGCCGGAAGACGTTACGAGTCCGAGAGTCGTCAGGCAATTGCACGAAGATTTTTTGCCAAAATTCTTTCGTGAGTTTGCAGAAATCTTAGAAGGTAAAAAAGAAACTCGCAAATTGCCGCCTGCCGATTTTTATCTCAATGCTTTGTTAGGATTTATTAATGTTCCGGTTCACAATCTGCAAAATTATCTTGAAGCCGAATCATCAAATAATAACAAGTTTCACGAAAGACTTATTAATTGGATGACGAAAGAGCAAGAATGGAATGTTAATCCTGACATTTTTACTACTTGGCGCGAAGACTTAAAGCGTGCTTCGGAAAGTATGTGCTACGTTCTGCACAACCGCATACTTTTTTATAATGCTGTCAAAACCCGCAACAATTTGCCCGAACTTGATTTTTCAGGTCATGCTTTAACTAATCCGCAAGCCGCGCTCCAACATTTGCAGGATTGTTTCAGAAAAGCAGTTGATAAAACAGGCGATTACGAATCTATTTTCTTTCCTGAAAAGACACGCGACGAATGGACGACGCTCGTTGCTCTTTCGAGTGAAAACGCGCTCGAAGGTTGGAACAACATCATCAAATCAGTTGAGCGTTTTAACTTCAAAGAAATTCCTTCCGACATTTTAGGCAAAACATTTCAAAAGCTAATCAGCCCCGAAGAACGGCATCGTTTCGGACAGCATTACACGGAAGAAACGATTGTTGATTTAATGAATGCTTTTTGTATTCGCAAAGGCGATGCAAAAGTTTTCGATCCGTCCTGCGGTTCGGGCAGTTTTTTAGTTCGCGCTTATTACCGCAAACATCAGCTTGATAAAAGTCTTTCACATCAAGAATTGTTGTCGAGCATTTACGGCTGCGACATCAATCCTTATCCGGCGCACCTTGCCACGCTCAATCTTGCGGCGCGACAGCTTGCCAACGAAGAAAACTATCCGCGAATCGCACACACGAATTTTTTCAAAGTCGAAGCAAACAAAACTTTCTGCGAACTTCCGACAATGGAAATCGCACACGACGGCAGAAAAGCACGCGCTGAAATCAAGTTGCCCGAACTCGATGCGATCATCGGTAATCCGCCTTATGTCCGGCAGGAAAAGATTCTCAAACGCAGCGATAACAACAGCCGCAAAAAGGACAATCGCATTCCCGACGACCAAACGAAAGAATATATTACGAAGGTTGCCGACAGCGCGTATCCGAACAGCAATCTTTCAAAGCAGAGCGATTTGCACGTTTTCTTTTGGCTCGCATCGGCTAGATTTTTAACGAAAAACGGTTGGTTCGGTTTTCTGACTTCTTCGAGCTGGCTCGATGCGAAATACGGTTTTGCTTTACAGCGTTGGATTTTATCGCATTTCAAACTCGTAGCGATTATCGAAAGTCTGGATGAACCGTGGTTTCAGGATGCGCGTGTCAAAACCTGCGCGACGATAATGCAGTTGTGCGACGATGCCGAAAAACGCGATGAAAATCCGGTTAAATTTGTGAGGCTCAAACGTCCATTAACCGAAATCCTAAAAAAAGCCGATTGGCAAAACATCGAAGAACACGACGGACAGGAACATCTCAGACAGGAAGCCGCCGAAGATTTGCGCGATTTGATTTTGAAAACCAAAGCAGATGTTTCAAATGATGAACTCCGCATTGTCATCAAACGGCAGGGCGATTTGTGGAGTGAAGGTCTTTCGGTTGCGGAAATGTTCGCGCATCAAAAAGAACTTTCCAAACAATCTTTGGAAGATGAAGACGATGAAACAAATGAAGAAATAATTGCCCCCCCCGCGAATTTCGTGCCGCAAACGAATTACTCGATTACGGCGGCGGCAAATGGGGCAGATATTTACGCGCACCCGAATTTTATTTCGAGATAATGAACGAGTTCGGCGCGAAATTTACGCGCATCGGCGACATCGCTTTAATTAAACGCGGAATTACAAGCGGCTGTGATGCCTTTTTTATGCCGCGTGATGTTTCCGCCAAACTTTTAGAAAAGCACGAAACCGAAGGCGAATGGAAAGTTTTGCCATTGATACGAAGATGCAAACGCGCCGAAGTTGAATCAGGCAAAGTCAAGATTATCGAAGCAGGTGACAAGACCTTGCATCCGATTGAATCAGAATTTTTGCGTCCTGAAGTTCACAGTTTAATGACTGTGAATAAACCCGTCATCAGAGCAAGTGAAACAAACCGAGTTGTTCTTTGGGTAAATCAACCGACCATCGCGTTAAAAGGAACTTACGTCGGCGACTATATTGCTTGGGGAAGCCGACAAACATTTGAATCAAACAAATCAAGACCTGTGCCTGTTCCGTTAAGAAGTTCCTGCGCCAGTCGTGAACTTTGGTATGACGTAACTGGTTTAACGCCCGGAATTGGTTTTATGCCGATGGCACAAAAGTATCGGCATATTATTCCCTACAATATTGACCGAATACCTTGCAACCATAATCTTTTCGATTTACATCCGTTGCAAATGAATGAAAATGAAGAAAAGTCTTTAATGGCAAGTTTGAACTCAACGCTTGTTGGCTTTTTCAAACATTTTTATGGTCGTTATGCAGGTTCGGAAGGAACTTTGAAAACCGAAGTCGTTGATTCGTTGATGATGGAAATTCCTTCACCAATCGGCGTTCCGGCAGAATTGAGCGCGAAGTTAGAAGAGGCTTTGCAGAAAATCAGTCAGCGCGATGTAACACATTTGCTCGAAGAAGAATTCAGGCTTTGCACGAATGTTGCCGAAATGCGCGTTTTGGAACATAAGGAAATCGGTTTGCCGCTCGAATTACAGCGCAAAGACCGCCGCGAACTCGATTTGCTCGTCTTTGAACTGCTCGGCGTAACATCCGGAACGCGCCGCGAAGAACTCGTTGACAAACTTTATTACGAAACGACCAAATACTACCGCGCCCAACGCATACAGGACATTCAATCTTCCGCCAACCGCACCCAATCCGGCGGCAAAAGCCGCGTTTCGCCAAACTCTCTGGCAATGGGCGCGTGGGAAGAAATCGAACCGCATCTAAAAACGCCGCTTGGCGAATGGCTCGAAAACGAAGCGTCAGACGCAAAAACAATCGAACTTCCCGAAGGCACAGTTCGCCTTCCCGAAAAATTCAATATGTTTGAATCCACAACGCTTTATTTCGGCGACAAAAAGCAAATTGATTTAGTTTTGGGCAATCGCGCCGAAGCGGAACTGTTAGAAAAAATCGCCGTCGCCGGTTTGCGCGGAAAAGTTACGATTCCCAAAACTGAAAAAGAAACCGAAAAACTTCTTGCAAAATTAACACTCCACTTTGCCGAAGCCGAAGAAGTTTTCACCAATTCAGCCGAACAATATGCGTCAGACGAAAAACTTCAAGGACAAGTCAAAAATATAATGATGAATTGGTTTGTTCACGGAAAATGATAATTGTATTTGCCAATCAGAATGAATATCTTACGCACCGGCAAAATCAATACCAAAGGATTTAGAACGGTTGGAGAAATGTAATGGAAGCGAGGAAATCTAAAGTCGGAACAAAACAGATAAGGCACAAAGTTGTGCTAAAATTGCGGTTGAGGTAAAGTAATGCAAAATACATTGACCATCGAATATGCCGACGATTTGCTGTTCACGCTCGGCGTTTCGGACAAGGAATTTTCCGAAGAAGCCAAACTTCTGCTCGCCGCCAAACTTTATGAAATGGGCAAAATATCTTCGGGACAAGCGGCGCGTCTCGCTGGCAAAAGCCGTGTCGAATTTCTCTTTTCACTATCACGTTTAGGCGTTTCAATGAGCAATCTGCGCGAAGACGACCTTGATACCGAATTGAATTTTGCTCTCAATGACTGAACGAATTGTAACAAATACCAGTCCTTTGCTCGCCTTCGCCAAAATGCAAGCCTTTGAAGCGATTGGGAAATTGCCGTTTGAATTTGTTTGTCCGGCGGAAGTGGAAACAGAAATTTTAGTCGGCGCGAATCAAGGCTACGAAACGGAAATTCCCGAATGGCTGAAAGTCTTATCTTTAAGTTCCGCCATTTCACCGTTGGCAATCGCTTCGCTCGATGTCGGTGAAGCGGCGGTTATCCAACTCGCGCTTGAGCAAAATATCGAAACGGTTTGCATAGATGAAAGAAAAGGCAGAAGCGCGGCTCTGGCGGTCGGCTTAAAAGTCGTCGGCTCGCTCGGACTTCTCGGCAAAGCGAAAACTATCGGCTTAATTACGGAAGTGAAGCCTTACATCGAAAAAGCTAAATCCGGCGGAATTTTTTATGACGAAAAGTTGATTGAATCTTTCCTCAAATCTCTCGGTGAATAATGTTTCATTACTACTAAACCAAGATTGCAGCACATTGCTAACACGAAAGTCTTGCAAGAAAGTTGGATTATTTGGGTATATTTTATAGCCTATTCACCCTTTTTTTGCTACACCAATCAGAAAGGTCGGACTCCGCTCACGAAAACCACTAAGCGAACCAACGCGGTAGCCTTGTATCGGATCCATAATCCAAACTTCGTGTTCCTGTCCGGCAACTTGGGTAATGGCATATAAAACTACCGCGTGTGCCGGATTCGCGTTTATCAGAATTACATAGACTGCGCTTTCGTGTAGTTTTAGAGATAAATAATCCCAAGTCATCTGTGCTTTTCCTACTTCTTCAAACTGCATCCGCACGAAAGGCGCATCAGCAATCTGATCGAATTTGCCTAAGTCAAGCCCGTCTTGCCCGACCCGAAACCACTGGACAAGATTTTCTACTGTCCGATCATCGTTACGCGAAGATGAAAGCCACGAACTAAGAGCCGCCGCCCAACAGGTTGATGAAATCATCCTGATACCTGAATCCGCATCGGTAACAATCGGTTGTCGAACTAAAGGCGGAGTCGGCTTTTGCTGAATTCCCCCGCGAAAAAGTGAAGCACCCATTACGTTTTCTCCTTCTCTGCAATGACGTTCAATATCATTGACCGCATTGATAAACTGTCTAAATCAAAATTAAACTTTTAACCTGATTTATTCGTCAGACGCTCAAAAACAAATGTTTTGCGCTGACCGTCACTGTATTTGCCAATGCCTTAAGTTTCACTATTTGTGCTGTCATTTTCTGCGCCCTCAAGCAATTCCGCATCTATAAAAGGCTCGATCTGCTCTCTACTCAATTGAAACTTCAACATCATCGCCTCGAAAGCATCCTCAATCGAGAACTTATCGAGGACGACGAGAGCGGAAAAAACTCTGGCGGCAAATTCTTCTTCACTTAATTGGTCGCCGCCGTGTCCGGCTTTCATCAGGTTCGTAACTTCTTTGCGCCCGTCCTCAGATGTCATCATTTTGATTTTATAGGTGTATTCTTTATCGCCGGTGTGAGAATCAACGTGGACGCGGGTTTCAATCTCTTTGATAAGATCAATCGCGCCGGTCTCTCTGGCTTTTTGCAGATCGGGAACGCCGCTTTCATCAATCACGTCATCAATGCTGGAACGCATCTGAAAAGCCGCTGCACCGACAAGCTCTTCCGGCTTTACTCTGGCGTGTTTGAAAGCGCGTTGAATGCGGTTTTGAACAGCCTGCAAAATGATAGGTTTTGATAGGAGTTGCGAGGCATTGACTTGTGCGACTTTGCGCGATTTTACATTAGGATACGCCGTAAGATAAGCGTCCGTTTGTGATTTGCCTTTGGCAATTTCCTCGATCACGATTTTGTGCTGTGGTTTTAGTTTTGGTTCTTTGTAATTTGATTTTTTCGGCATATTTATTCTCCTTCGTCACTCGTTAGATATTTTTGTTTTTATCAGTTCAGCAAATCAAATAAGAGTAATTCGTTTGACCACTTTGCAATAAAAATCAAACTTAGTTTTGGCAGTTTTGGCAGTTGACTCTTTAACTGATTAAAAATATTCATACTCTAAAAGATTTGGTTGACAACTCCGAGTGTTTGTTTTCCCAGAAAGCCGTAATAATATTCACCTGAATATAATTGCAGGTGAAAGCGTCCATTTCTTTACCGTTAAGAAACAAGCGTAGGTAATAATGCGGCACTTCTTCGCCTGTCCACTTTTCGGATAAAAATGATCTTATGTGAGTTTTGATGTATTGTGCTAACACTCTCTTAAGCGTGTTTGAACTGATTAAACTTGCCGTCCGTTGCTGAATACCCTTAACAAGTGCTTTTTCCGCTTCAAACGCTTTGTAAGTAGGATAAGCAAGGTTGATAGCTTTTTCAGTTTCCTTATATTCATCTGCGTATTCTGAAAGATATAAGATCACGCTTCTGCCTACTTGATTTTCAGGCACAAAGACGTTTTCAAACATATCCGATCTATCATTCAAAACAACTGCGGTTTTGAGAAAGTTTTCAGGAGTCGTTTCTTCCGAAAGTGATTTTTTTACCTGAATTTGTTCTATGTCAGTACTGACAAAAGCTGACGAAAGCAAACCTAATACTTCATTCGATTCAATTTTTTGGCTTGTTTTTTCAGAAATATGTCCTGATTTGGCACTGACAAAAACTGACGAAACTAAAGGCGAATCGTTTTTATCGGGAACGAGCGAAACATCTTGTTTTTCGATAAATCCATTAAAAAAAGATGTCAACTTTGTTTTTTCCTTCTTTTTTGTCCGTGTAATAGTTTTCATATTTTTGTCAGAATGACTATTTTCTTCTGTAACCTTGTAACTTCTGTAACCTTCCTTTGTTTGCAATACTTACAAGGTTACAGAAGTGTTTTTTGTCGTGTAACCTTTGTAACTTTTCCTAAAAGGTTACAGAAGTTACAAGTTGTTTTCGGTTTCTGTAACCTTTTAACTTCTTTGTTTTCAACGATATTACGGAGGTTACAGAAGTTACAGCAATTTATAACTACCTTTTATAAATTTGCCGCTTTTGCACTCTTTTCATTTTCCAATTCGGTCAGCATATTGCGGATGACATAAACCCGTAATGTGCCAAGTTCCTTGCTCAAATAAGAGTTTTTAGAAAGAGTAGTAGCATCTTGCGGTTCTAAAAATCCGCGCTCGTTTAGAATCCTTGCCACAAACCGATAATCCAAGCCTTTGCAAACATCGCGGCGAAAGGCTTCGGGCAAAACTAAATATTCAGTTTCATCATTCGTTTTATTTTTTTTGATAAATCCGGCGCGGTTAATAATTTTTTCGTCGGGGGATAAAACATTTTGAAATGCGCTTGCACCGTGCTTTTCGAGAAATGCGCGAACTTGACGAACCGCGTTTTCCGCGTCTGCTTGCCCTGTTCCTTCACGTCCGTTCATCCATTGCTGAAAAACGGTTTTGGCGGCATCGTAGGCTTCGCCTTTTTGCCATTTGGTAATGTTGGCTTCGGTTGCCATTTCACCACCGAGCGCAACCAACGCAAACCGCGCCGCAACTCTGAAAACTTCACTCGGAACTTTTTCTTTTTCGGGTAAGACATCGTTGATAAATGTATCTTTAAAGCCGTGCCATTGTTCGCGGATGTCGGAATGATCGGTTTCAGTCAGCCAAGTTAAATATTCTCTGATCGGTGTTCCGTAATACTTGCAGGATGCCGCTCTTAAATGGTCGGAAAATGCCTGACCGCTTGCAAAGCCGTGTAAATCTTCAAATAGTCCGAATTTGCCCGTGTCCGCCGCGATGTCGCAAAGTCGAATGTCCTGACCGCCTTTAGTCGTTCCGCCACTTTCCGCGATTTTATCCGATAAGGATTGTTCGCCGGTTGAGAGAAAAAGCAAATTCCAAGTTAATGATTGCCGTGCCTGAAGTGTTTTTGTCATTCGCATTTTCCCGCGCCCGTTTGCCAACATATACGCCGCATTGCCAACCTCACGCGATTCGATTTCGCCTATTTCATCAAGGCAAAACAAGGCGTGATTATGCCCTACCGCAATGATTTCTAAACCGTTCGCCGTCGCTTTCCAAGTCTGCAAAAACCCGTGTTCGGCATCGCCGCCCCAAACCGAACCGCCAACCAGCGACGCAGTTGTTTTTCCCGTTTAAGTCGAGCCGCGAAAGTGAAAACCGCCGCCAAGCGTATTCACGATCCAAAGCAAAGGCGCGGCAAAAGCCACCGCCACCGCAAATAAAAGCCGCGAATTATTCGGGCAATATGTTGAAATGTTTTTCTGCCACTCTTCCAAAGTCCCGGATGATTTGAAGTTGTGATGTCCTTCATATTCGGTTTGATAAACGATTTCATTTTCACAAAGCCCGAAAGTTTCATCGGGCAATACAAAACAGTCGTCGTGCCAGCCTATTTTATCGGTTGAAATAACTACTTTTTCGGCTTTGGAAGTGGCAATGTAAAAGGCTAGTTTTTCGTGATGTTTGCGCGACGGCATTATTTCAAGCCCGTTCGATGCCAGATATTTTGCCAGTTCCGCCCCCTGCGAATGAACAAGTTCTATCGGCATCGCCCACCGGTGAGAGCGGTTTTGTGAGTCCTTCCACTCAAGCAACCGCCCGTAATTTTCGCCGCTCTGCGTCTGTGTTTCGGCAACGATTTTGAGTGGTGAACAAACCTTTAGGCGTTCACCGTTTTCTTCCGAGTAATAGACGCCCGGTTTTTCACCATCGCCATACTCGATCAGTTCAAAATTATCGGCAATCGGTGTTTTGGTTTTTTTCGGCTTCTGCGCGTCGTCTATTAGCTGATGCAGTATCTCAATCGCCGTTTCAGCATCATATTTTGATTCAATCGCGCCTAGATAATCGTCAACCCCTTTCGTCGCAATTCCTTCAAATTCCTTCGGTAGATCGAGATTGAACACCTTTACTTTCTTCTGTCTGAAAAAGCGGTTCTGGCGATAACGTGCGCCTTTGACACTCGGGTTTTCCTCTAAATCCGAATCAAGGCAAACCACTACCACTACATTTTTCCATTCGATATTGTCAAATTCGGGAAGTCCGGCACTGACCTGAACTTGTTCGCCGTTTTCTTTCGTTTCGATTTTTTTTGTTTTGAAACTATCCACGCCGCTAATGGCAAGTGGAATGAATGCCCAATCTTCCGATGTCCAATTATTTGAAGCGACACGCGCCGCTGCCAAAGCCTTGAATGCGCCTTCAGTAAAGAGAAAGATTTTTTTCTTTTTATCCTTGAGCCATTCTGCTTTGACCATCGGAGGAACATAGAGAAGATTTTTTGTTGTTCGCGGTTTGATGTATTTGCGCCTTTCTTTCAACTCGCCGTTGCTGTTTGTTTCGTAATCCGGTTGATCGCGTCGGATCTCGAACTCAATAATGTTATTTGAATTAAAAACATCGAAATAAGGAATGCCCAAGCCGCGATAATCAACATCTTTTTTTGGTCGGTCAATACTTAGAACTTGATTCGCCGTATCTTCGGACACACGCCGAATGCCGCCGAGTCGCAAGGTATGTTCATCCGCAAAACTCTTACTGCGATGCTCTATGTCCGATTCGGTCAGATTAAAATTCTTACTGACACCGACGATTGAAATAATTTCCGGTTCTAAAAATGTCATCATTTTTTCACCTCCGCAAATTTTTCGATCAATTCGCGCCGTTTGCGCTTCGATGCTTTGCATCTGTGCTGATGTAAATTTTCAACCAATTTGTGTTGAAAAAGTGAAATGCGGAATTTCCGTTGCAAAAATATCGTATTTTTGTAATAATTACCGGTGTTATAGGATTTATTATTTTCATTGGGGCTGGAGTCTTGGCGGGCTTCAGTTTCAACTTGTTTAAGCATCTTCATTACCTCCAGAAATAGCGAATCCGCCTCGCTTATTTTGCTCAAGATATTGATCTAAATCTTCCTGCAAATACACGATTTTAGAAGCAACGCGACGGAAGCAAATTCTTCCTTTTTTTCGCTCACGCCATAAGGTAACTTGGGAAATTTTTAAATAAAAACTTGCCTGTTTATCCGTATAAATTTTACGCACTCTTATTGATTCGTTTTTTTGATTTAGTAAAATCCTGTCGGCAGAAATTTGTTTATCAGTCATAATTTGTTTATCCTCTTTAAATAGAAATGTCCTGAACACGCCGTAAGGCGCGTTAGTTATTAAGGCTTTCGATATGCCGTTTTCGTCTTGGTCGCAAACTTTAGAACGGAAACGGCTTTCATTTGCTTAATTACATTTACATTTTATTACAGAATTTATAGCGGTAAAAGGAACTAATTCAGGCTTGAATTAGGGTAGTAATCAGTTCCGTTTTCGCGTTGCTCGACGGACAGGTAGATCATACTTTTTGAAATTGCGAAAGGCTTTATCAATCGTGCTTGCATCAAAAAAATTACCTGTTGTATCAGCAATTTCCTGAAGTAATTCATCTTTTGTAAGCGGGTTTATATTCCACAAAACAAGCCATTTGACTCTTTCATAATCGTATTTGTCGCCTTGTGGTTCTTTATAGCCGTGTTTCTTTAAGGATTCTTTTATTATCTTAAAATAATCGTGAAGATGTTTCCGATAGGCTTCCACCGCTTTTTCTTCGTAATAATCAAAAGGAAAATAAATCCAATATCTTTCCTGATACCTAAAAGGGTTGGGCAATGGAATACTATCCCTATCAAAAAGGTGGTTCGGCGGCGTTATTTTTAGTTTACTCTCTATTTCGATGGTTACTTCTCCTGGAATATCTTCCATAAAAGAGGCTTCCATTTGTAATTTTCCCGTGCCATTCCAAATTGCTCGAAAGACACTCTCAGCCAACCATTCCTTTTCTAAACAGAATTTCTTTAGAAGTGAATCAAAATCATTTTGAAATTGGGTAAGCGGTTCTAGTTTTGAATATTTTAAATCCATTTGCTTTCGGTAATTTTCATCATTCTCAAAAAGCCAATTTGTCTGAACTCTCCACAATGAAAACCGCAAATTTTGAATGTTTATTGATTCTTTCGGTATGGTATAATCTGAAGCAAATATCTCTCTTAAAGAGTTCAACTTTTCTTCGGGCAAAGATTCAACATAATCGAATATTTCTTTATCAATGTTTTCTTCAATTTGATGAATTTGTTTTAACTCATCATCGTTTTCTCTCAAGTAATCCAACCATCCAACTAGACTGCGTTCCCTTGATTCTTTCCAAATACAATCTCTAAAAGTATTACCAATTTTCCACCACAACTGTCGTTGCTCTTCATCGTCGTCGGGTTCGTAAAACCAAAAACCGAAACTCTCACGGTCGATTGAAACAGGAAATTTACCGAAAAGTTCTTCACATTTTGGAGTGAGTTCCTTTAACTCTGCGGCAAGTTCGGGAGTAAGTTCGTTTATGTAATGCAAAAAATGACTCTGATGTGCGTGTTTTATTTGGCTTTTTAAGCGAAATGGCGGATTATTACTATTTGATTTTTTCTTTGCCATCGTTTTAGTTCACCATTTTACTTGCCAGAGTATTTTCATTTTGCGCGTGGAAAGTGTTCATCCTTTCGTTAGTTTCTCGAATCATATCGGCATCGGTTGCGGTGTAATGCTTCATCGTTGTTTGCAGTTGTGAATGTCCGGCAAACTTTCCCGCGAACGCTAACGAAGTTCCCTGCTGAATCCAACGGGTTATTGCGCTTCGCCGCAAATCGTGAAAATGCAAATCTTCAATTCCGGCTAACCTTTTCGCCGTCGCAAACGAGCGTTTAATGTCGGTAAAAGGAAAAGGATTTTCGCCTTCGGTTATTTCTCTAATTTTATCGAGTTCGTCCTTTGCTCTTTGTGAGAGTGGCGCAATCCTTTCCCTTTCGGTTTTGGTATGAGTTCCGAGAATCCGAATTAAATTATTATCATAATCCAAATCTTTCCACCGAAGTTTGAAAATTTCGCCGCGCCGCATTCCGCTATCCAAAGCCAGAATAATCATTGCTTTCAAGTGCGGATTATCTACGCTGTGAGTAGCCGTAATTTCTTCTAATTCGTCTGTGTTTCCTCTTTTCTTTCTTTTGTATGTGATAGAGCGTTCCCCGCAACAATTTTCAAGTAACCGCAATTCCTCGTCTTTTGTTAAAAGCCTTGTGCGTTCGATTTCGGCTGAAGCATCAATGACTTTAGAGTTAAAGAAAATGTCCTTCAAAACAAAACCTTTACCGTAAGCAAAACGCATTATCTTACGCATACAGGAAAGTTCTTTATTGACCGTAGAAATTTTGATAGGTCTAATTTCTTTGTGAGTCTTATTATTCGAGCCGTTTTTCAATCGCCAAAGTTTGTAATTGGTCAAATTTTCGGTAGTTATGGAATTGATGGGGCGTTTTCCAAAAAAAGAACATAATTGTTTTATTTGATTTTTTGCTGTATTAACCGACCTAACACCCGAAATTTTGCGTCCTTCAACTATCACGGCAGGGCTGTAAAAAGTCCTTTCGCAGAGCATTGCCAAATCATTAAAGGTCATTCTTTCGCCTGTCTGGATTTGTCCCGCCGATTTTTTTATGTCCTGTTTAAGTTGTTCAAGCAAGTCGCCAGCCAGACGTTTACCGGGCGCGTGGCGTTCCATAAATCGAGTCTTGCCTTGAACTTCGTCAAAGTATTCGATACGGACAATATACTTGCCTTTGCTCTTGCCGGTTTTACGTTTAATTATTTTTCCTTTGATCTCATTATTGTTATCCATAATTCACACCCAAATTCACACCTTTCACACCTAAATTCACACCTAATTATACTTTATTTTATGAAATAACGCGAAATGGATTGAAAGACTAAACAACAAAAAAGCCCTTAAAACAAGGACTCTAAGTAAAGATTAGAATTTTTTAGAAATGGCTTGAAATGTCTAGTCTTCCGTTTGTGAAGCGGATGCTCTACCACTGAGCTAAGTGGGCAATTGTTTTGCCGAGTGAGAGAGGATTCGAGAATCAAATGCTAACAACCGTTTAGCAAGCCTGTCAAACTATTAGACATCTTTCCAAAATAAAAGTTAAAAGATAATAAAACTTTGTTGCCCGAACTTGACATTTGAGGCTGATTTTTCGTAGGATTGCAATTCGCCGTTAAGTTTGAATGGCGCGTTTTTTTGACAAAAACTTGGGCAATATGCCACAGTATATTTGATAAAAAAAGATTATTTGGGCATATACGTCAATTGGTAGACAGCCTCCCTTACAAGGAGGAAGTTGTAGGTTCGAGTCCTTCTATGCCCACCAAATCCGATTTTAGATTGTGGATTGTGGATTTTGGATTGAATCCAAAATCTAAAATCTAGAATCCAAAATCCAAATGCGGAGTCGTAGTTCAGTTGGTTAGAACGCCAGCCTGTCACGTTGGAGGTCGCGGGTTCGAGTCCCGTCGGCTCCGCCATTTTTTATATCTAAGCCGTTTGAAGTTGACACAACTTCAAACGGCTTTTGGTGTTTCAAAGCGGTTTTTGCATCTATTTGGTAAAAACGAGCGAACTAGATACTATGAGTCTAAAAGCAGTAGAGAATTTATCTTTTTTTGAACAATCTGCTTTTCGCGGATTGATTGACTATTTATAACATTAAATTTAACAAGTCGGTTCAATCCCATTTCGATTTTGGAAAGAAATTTTCAAAACCAACAAATTTTGAGAGGACAGAAATATGAAAACGAAAATTATTATTACTTTATGCGTAGCCGGTGCGTTCGCACTTTTGACGGCTTGTCCGGCGGCATCGGATACGAATACACGCACTAATACTACGAACAAAACGAATACGAATGCTATTGTTGTAAATTCAAATACGAATTCAACAATGAATTCAACGATGAATTCAACGATGAATTCAAATATGGCAAGCAAGGAAGGCGAAAATCCGATGGTTGGCGGCGCACCGATGTCGAAGGAAAAAGACATTATTGACAATGCCGTCAATTCAAAAGACCATACCACACTCGTTACCGCAGTTAAGGCTGCCGGTTTAGTTGACACGCTCAAAGGCGCAGGACCCTTTACGGTTTTTGCACCGACCAATGAAGCATTTGACAAATTGCCGAAAGGAACCGTTGACACTTTAGTCAAACCCGAAAGCAAAGCGGCGTTGACCAAAATCTTGACTTACCACGTTGTTCCCGGAAAGCACGACGCGGCTTCGATTGCCAAAGCGATTGAAGAAGGCAAAGGCAAAGCGACCTTCAAAACCGTTCAAGGTGAAGAATTGACCGCTTCGTTGGAAGGCAAAGACGTAATTATTACCGATGCCAAAGGCGGTAAATCAAAAGTTACGATTGCTGACGTAATTCAGTCAAACGGCGTTATTCACGTTGTTGATACTGTTTTAATGCCCAAATAATTAAGGCAGTTTCAGAGCTAAAATACTTTTAGCTCCGCCATTAAAATTAAAAAGCCGCTAAGTTTAAACTTAGCGGCTTTAATTTTTGAATTCCTGTATTAAGAGTTCCAGAATAAAAAATTTAGGGCAATCAAAAAAACAGAAAACAGAAAACACATTGGATAAGCAAAAAGTTTTATGGTGTTTGTAAAATTAGAAACATTTAGGTCTTTTTTCATACCAATCAAACAAGCTACTATTCCACAAAACACTACAAATACCGACAAAATTAAATCTAAGATGAAATTAGTGCTGAAATACATTATAACTACGCAAAGAAAAGCAAAGTAGACTGGAAAATCCGCCGGCGCGATTCCTAACCACTCTTTTAATTCGCTATTCATAATAAATCAACCTTTTCTCAATTCCGTCAAAACCTGTTTGGCAACGGCTTTAAGTGTGTCGAACACGCCAACGCCTTGCGACGCGGTAGCTTCAAAGATCGGTTCGCTTTTGCGGAGCAATTCGGCGGCGAGTTCTTCGGTCGGGACGACATTTGGCAAATCGCGTTTGTTGAGTTGCAGAACATACGGAATATCCATCAAGTTGTAGCCCTGTGATTGGAGGTTTTCTTCCAAATTATAGAGCGATTCGATATTCGCGTCCATTCGTTCTTCCTGCGAATCCGCCACAAAAACAACGCCGTCAACGCCCTTTAAAATTAACTTGCGCGAAGCATCATAATAAACCTGTCCGGGAACGGTATAAAGATGAAACCGTGTTTTGAAGCCGCGCACCGTGCCGAGTTCGAGCGGCATAAAATCGAAAAAAAGCGTGCGGTCGGTTTCCGTCGCTAAACTAATCAGTTTGCCTTTGGCTTGCGGCGCGGTCGAATCGTAGATATATTGCAAATTTGTCGTTTTGCCGCACAAGCCCGGTCCGTAATAAACGATTTTGCAATTGATTTCGCGCGAAGCGTAATTGATAAAAGTCATATTTTTCAGTTAGCAGTTAGCAGTTAGCAGTTAGCAGTTAGCAGTCATCAGCTTCATACTAACTGATAACTGATAACTGCTAACTGCTAACTGAATAAGCTGTCAATATCGTCGTCTGTAATTTGAGCGAAAAAGGAATTCTCGCCGGCTCTTTGTTTTTCCGAATCACGAACGACATCATCAAAGATCGCGGCTACTTCGTGGCTGGCTTTTTTGGTTCTGAGTTTGACCAAGCCAAGCGTTGAGCGCTCATCAAAAACGACGACCAAAAGGCTTCTGCCGATAACGCTGATGAAAATGCTCTTGCGTTCGCCCTCGTGGACAACCGCCGGAAAAGTGTCTTCACCGATAAGTTTCGCCATACTGCTGGTCGCCGCCACATTTCCCGCCGCTAAGGACGAAAAACTTGTCGTGTCCATATCGCCGATGTCTCCGTGAAAAGCAATCGGCTGACCGTCGCGGTCAACCAAAAACACTACGCGGGCGGCGCATTCGACTAATAACCGCGCAAGCACGGTTTTCATCTTTTGGAACTGATATTCGTGTATAACAATGGGCGTTTCTGCCATGGAATCTTCTCTCGTTGTTTTGATAAAAAGGAGGTTTGAATTTTGTAAAGCCTTCTTAAACCTTTGTTTTGGGATAGTTTTGCGAGTTGCGGGCGGATTCTGCAACAAGCCGCATATTTAATCTAACACAACTTATGGCTTTGCTTCAAGTATTTTTTTTGACAAAAATCGAAAGGTGAAAAGCGACCATTGCAATTTATGCAAGTTCTCACTTATAAACAATTTATCAAATGTAACAGCAGCTAATTTTATACCCCGATAAAATTTGCCGAAATCTTTACATTCTTCCCTTTACAAATAATTATTGCTCAATAAAAAGGAAAATGCTAGACTTTGTTTTGGCAATTGCACTTGTCAACTCTACAAAAAATTATGTTTCAGCCGATCAAACATTAAAACTTTCCCTGCCTACCTTACCATATTTGCAGTAAATTACCTTAAAAGACAAATGAAAAATCATTTATTTTCACAAAATTCATTCGGCTTAAACGTGATTGCTATCGGTGGCGGGAACGGACTCTCAACTCTTTTGTCGGGTTTGAAAAGATTTGTTAAAGCACACGACAGCGAATCTGTTTGGCTGGAAAATCTTGCGGCGATTGTTGCGGTGTCCGACGATGGCGGAAGTTCGGGCAGATTGCGTGAAGAATTAAATATGCTGCCGCCGGGTGATATTCGCAATTGTATGGTTGCGCTCTCGGAGGATTCGCATCTTCTCTCAAAACTTTTTCAACATCGTTTCAGCGGGAACGGAGAACTCGGCGGACATAGTTTCGGTAATCTTTTTCTTGCGGCTTTATCGGAAATTACCGGAGATTTTGCCGAAGCAGTAAAACTTTCTTCGGAGATTTTAGCAAGTAAAGGACATATTTTCCCCGCCACTGTTTCGGATGTCAGGCTTGCGGCAGAACTTATCGACGGATCGGTTATACGCGGCGAAACAAATATCGCAAAGGTCGGAAATTCAATAAAAAGACTATATCTCGAACCGAAAGACTGTCATCCATTGCCCGAAGCATTAGCCGCGATTTACGATGCCGATGTTATCTCGATCGGACCGGGTTCGCTTTTTACAAGTCTTTTACCGCCGATTTTGGTCAAAGGCGTGAGCAACGCGATTGCCGATTCCGATGCCGTTAAAATATTTATTTGTAATCTGATGACGCAACCGGGCGAAACCGACGGGTTTTCTGCCAAAAGACATTTGGAAATCATCCGCGAATATGCGCCGGAGATTTATTTTGATTTCGTAATTGTGAACAATTCCTTAATCAGCGAAAAGCAATTTGAGCGTTATCGAAGCGAAGGCGCACAACAAATCGGTATTTCAAATTCTATTTCGCCGGAAACAATCGAAGGAGCGCAAATTGTTTATGGTAACCTGTTAAACAGCAACGAAAAAGTGCGTCATGATCCTGAAAAATTGGCGCAGGTTATTTTGCTTTGTGCTTTGCAGGCACAATCGAGGGTTTTGAGTTAGAGTAAAAAAAGGCAGAAGCCCGCGCGTGAGCAAGGTTAGATGTTTGGCTGCCTTTGATAAATGTATGGATAATATTTCCACCGAACAACCAATGCTTGATGTTTTAGTTTTAGCCGCCGGACTCGGCACGCGGATGCGTTCAAATCTGGCAAAGGTTTTACATCGGCTTGACGGTCGTCCGCTGGTCAATCACGTTTGCCGCACGGCGACGGCTCTCGCGCCGCGCAAAATTTATGTCGTCATCGGACATCAAGGCGAAGACGTAAAAACTGCGGTGCTACAAGAGTTAGATAAAGATCACGCGGAATTTGTCTGGCAAAAAGAACAACTCGGAACGGGCGATGCGGTCAATTCGGCGCGTGAGTTTTTAGAAAATGAAGATTCGACTCTTCTGATACTTTCAGGTGACGTGCCGATGATTCGCGCCGAAACACTTGCCGCGCTTGTTCAACAGCATCGCGCCCATCGCGGAAAAGGAGCGGCTTGCACGATTTTAACGGTAAAATTGGATGATCCGACCGGCTATGGACGAATTGTCCGTGATGATGGTGGAATTTTTAATAAAATTGTTGAGCAAAAAGATGCCAGCCAAGAAGAAAGACAAATAAACGAAATAAATTCGGGAATTTATTGTTTCGACACCAAAAAACTTTTTGCCGCTTTATCGAGCGTCCAAAACGACAATTCACAGGGCGAATACTATTTGACCGACGTTCCTGCGCTTCTCAGCGACGCGGGTGAAGCCGTTTCGCTTTATCATCATACGGATGCAAGAGAAGTTTCAGGCATCAATAATCGGATCGAGCTTGCCGATTTAGAGCGCGTTTTGTGCCGGCGGACAATCTCGAAAATGATGCTCGATTACGGCGTAAGTTTTATTGATCCGAAAAATACTTATATCAGCGAACAGGCAAATATCGGGCGCGATACGACTATCTATCCGAATGTTTCCATCGAAGGCGAAAGCATCATCGGCGACGGCTGCATAATTCGGGCAGGAACGCGAATCACCAATTCGCGCATCGGGCGCGGCGTGGAAATTTTGGATAATTGTGTCATAACCGATTCGGAAATCTCCGACAATTGCACCATCGGACCTTTCGCCCACTTACGCGCACACGCCAAAATGGAAGAAAAATCAAAGGTCGGAAATTTTGTCGAACTCAAAAAAACAATCCTCGGACGTGGTTCAAAGGCAAATCATCTGACATATTTGGGCGACGCAACCATCGGCGAAAAAACAAACATCGGCGCGGGAACAATTACCTGCAACTACGACGGCGTAAATAAACACGCCACAAATATCGGCAATAACGTGCGTATAGGTTCGGATACAATGCTCGTCGCGCCCGTCAAAATCGGCGACGGCGCAGTTACCGGCGCAGGTTCGGTTGTTACCAAAGATGTTGAGGCGAATAAACTCGTCGTCGGTGCGCCCGCGAGAGCGATTAAAAATTTGAATGAGGAAGAAAAAGAAACTTCACAAAACGCTCAATGAAATTTGAATGGGACATCAACAAAGCCAAACTAAACATCGAAAAACACAGTGTAGCTTTTGATGAAGCAGAAGACGCATTGAAAGATGAATTCGGATTGGATGATTTTGACGATTCACATTCGGATTTTAACGAATATCGTTACTCAAGAATTGGATTGAGTCGCAAAGGTGTCTTATTTGTGGTTTACGTTATGCGGAATGAAAACGGAATCCATCGAATTATTTCAGCGCATAAAGCCGAAAAATCGGAAGAAAAATTATATTGGGAAGTACGTTATGAGTGAACAGCAAAAAGAATATATTTTGGAAGTAACCGAAGAAGATTATCAAAAAGGGCTGGAAAAAGGCTGGACGGATGACGATATGCTTCCTGTTGGAAAACACAAATTTCGCCGAGTTCCTCCTGAACGTCGCGCAACAAAAGAAGATTTGCACCCGTCAAATACAAAAGTCGAATTTCAAATGAAACTCGACTTAGATATTTTGAGACATTTTGAGAAAAGCAGCGAAAATGAAGAAATCAAAGCATTGCAACTTTTACTAAACGAGAAACTTCGCGCTGTGATGGAAAGCGAATTGAAACTTGAAGAAGTCGAAAACAAATTATTAAACGACAAAAATTTTATCGCTGCACTCGCTGAACAAGTCAAAAAAGCTGCGTAAGAAAATGAAAAAACAAAGCATAATCATTTTATTTCTGCTTGCGACTTTTTGCATCGTGCCGGTTTTCGCGCAGAAAAAGACGGATTTAGCGGCGGAAATTATAGAATTTAAAATCATTAAAATACCGGACGGCAAAAAAGAATTATTTCTCGCGGCGTTTTTGCGACCTTTACTTTCGAGAAAAGGTTCGGTTGAGTTTGATGCGGAAAATCAAAAACTTAATTTTATCGATTCGCCGAATCGCCTCAAATTGATTAAGAAATTTACGGAAGTTTTGGACAATTCCGGTTTTCGCTTAAGTGATTTTCTGGCAAAATCTGCGAAGGACAAAAAAAACATCAGCGAATCAGTCCGAACTTTTTATCTATATCCTGTATTATGGTGCGATGTCGGCGAAGAGCCGCGATTGGCTAAACTCGCGCTTCAGGAAAATTTATTGGTCAAAATGCTCGCGGAAATACAAATAAAGGGCGAAAGATATTCGGATTTAGATTCAATCGGAGGAATTAATCTGACCGGAACTAGAAAACGAATTGTGATGGCAAAGAAATTCGTTGCTTTATTTGATGAGCCGATTTTGACCGAAGCAGACGATTTTTAATAAAAATTTATGTGTGGAATTGTTGGATACGTTGGAAATAAACAAGTTGTGCCGTTAATTATTGACGGTTTACGGAAATTGGAATATCGCGGTTATGATTCGGCGGGAATTGCCGTGGTTGATGAAAACTGTGAACTTTCGTTGCGTCGTGCCGAAGGGAAACTTCGTAATCTTGAAGAAGTTATTCGCCTGAAACCGCTGGACGGAAATTACGGAATCGGTCATACGCGGTGGGCGACGCACGGGCGACCGACTGAGGAAAACGCGCATCCGCATCGTGACTGCACAGGCAGAATCGTCGTCGTGCATAACGGCATCATCGAAAATTATTTGCAGTTAAAAGAGATGCTGCGCGCAAAAGGACACGAATTCAAAACCGAAACCGATACGGAAATCGTCGCGCATCTCATCGAAGAACATCAGAAAGACGGCTTGGAGTTTGAACCGGCAGTTCGTCAAACAGTGCAGGAATTACGCGGAATTTTCGCGCTTTCGATAATATCGGCAGACGAACCCGACAAAATTATTGCCGTCCGTGAAGGTCCGCCGGTCGTTATCGGTTTGGGCGACGGAGAATTTTTTGTCGCTTCCGACATTCCGGCAATTTTGCAGCACACGCGCGATGTTTTTTACTTGGGCGAAAAAGAAATTGCCGTGCTGACCAAAGAGTCGGTGCGCGTGACGGATTACGACGGAAACGTCATCGAACCGAAACAACAGCGCATCACCTGGGACCCGATAATGGCGGAAAAAGGCGGCTTTAAGCATTTTATGCTGAAAGAAATTTACGAACAGCCGCGTGCCGTCCGCGACACTTCGCAAGGTCGCATATCGCTTGAGACCGGCAAAGTTTATCTCGGAGATATGGACATCTCCGAAGAAGATTTTGTCGGAATCACATCAATCAAAATCGCCGCCTGCGGAACTTCCTGGCACGCCGCGCTTGCCGGGAAATATATGATCGAGGAACTGGCGCGTGTTCCGGTCGAGGTTGATTATGCTTCGGAGTTTCGTTATCGCAATCCGGTTTTACGCGAAACCGATCTGCTTATCGTCATTTCGCAATCCGGCGAAACCGCCGACACGATTGCCGCGATGCGTGAAGCAAAACAATCCGGCTGTAAGGTTTTAGCGATTTGCAATGTGCAGGGTTCGATGATTACACGCGAAGCCGAAGGCACGATTTTGACGCACGCCGGACCTGAAATCGGTGTCGCTTCGACCAAAGCGTTCACGTCGCAGATGATCGCAATTTATCTTTTTGCCTTGTATTTGGGACAACTGCGCGGAAACATTGACGAAACGAAGGCAAAATACCACGCGCAGGAATTAGCGGAACTGCCGCTGAAAATCGAAAAATTGCTCGGCGAGGCTGATTATATCGAAGAATTATCCAAAGACTTTTTCCGTTCGCAGGATTTCCTTTATCTAGGACGCGGTATTAATTTTCCGGTCGCTCTGGAAGGCGCGTTGAAACTAAAAGAAATTTCCTACATTCACGCCGAAGGTTATCCGGCAGGCGAGATGAAACACGGACCGAACGCGCTGATTGACGAAAAATTGCCCGTCGTTATTGTCAATACACGCCAACACGGAAACGAAGCGAGTGAACTGCGTTATGAAAAAACGCATTCAAATATCGTCGAGGTTAAATCCCGCGACGGCATTATTCTTTCGATTTTAACCGAAGGCGACGCAATGAGTTCGGTGGTTTCCGATCACGTTATCGAAGTTCCCGAAGCCAGTGATTTGCTCGCGCCGATTCTCTCAATCGTGCCTTTGCAATTGCTTTCCTATCATATCGCCGTCCGGCGTGGCTGCGATGTTGACCAGCCGCGCAACCTGGCAAAATCGGTTACGGTCGAGTAAAACGAATTTTGTTTATCGAATTGTAAAATTACCCTGTGTGCCGCGTCCAAATTTAACGGCGCGCAGGATAATCTTATTTTGCTAAACCACGATGACGATCATTCCATTTTCAATGACGACTTCATAGCTTTCAATCGAGCAGGATTTTTTTGTAAAACATTCGCCGGTTCGGACATCGAAACGCCAGCCGTGCAGATCGCATTCGACGATGTTGCCGTAAAGCCGCGAATCGGCAAGCGGCGCGGCTTTGTGAGGGCAAAAATTTTCTATCGCATAGAAATTTCCGCCGACATTAAAAAGAGCAACTTCGCCGCCGCTTTTGAGTCGGACGGTTGCGCTGCGTCCGGGCGGGACGGCTTCGGCTTCTCCAACCGTGATTTTTTTGCCTTCGCGTTTCGGCTTATGTTTGTTTTCGTAAAGTTTTCCCATCTTTATTTTGGATTTTAGATTTTAGATTTCAGATTGGCAAATCTAAAGCCGAAAATTTTAGGCTTGCTTTATTTGTTTTGGTCAAACAAAATATAATAACTAAAAAGATTTGAGGTAATAAATATGAATGAAAAAAACTTTTCGGAAAATGCGCGAAGACGCTGCCGTGAGATAATGACGGGCAATGTTAAAACGGCAAATCGTGAGATGAGTTTGCAGGAAGTCGCCCGCCTGATGCGCGACGGCGATATGGGCGCGATGCCGGTTGTCGAAGATAATAAGCTTGTCGGAATCGTTACCGACCGCGATGTTGTCGTGCGGGCGATTGCCGAAGGAAAAGAATCGTCAACCGCCGTCGGCGACGTGATGACGGCGGAAATATTTTCGGTCAAACCCGACGATTTTGTCTTTGAAGCAATTCGTCTGATGGGCGAGAAACAAGTGCGCCGGATTCCGGTTGTAACTGAAACCGGTGAACTCGCCGGAATTATTGCAATGGCGGACATTGCGCTGGAAATGGAAGATGAACGCGAAATCGCCGAAACATTAGAAGAAATCTCAAGCGGTTCGGCTTTTTGGAATAAATCTTAGAAGGAATTTTATGAAGTCTAGAGGTAAAGAAATTTTATTTTGGTTATTGATTCTTTTCTTAATTTCTGCCGTCAAAGCGCGAAAAGGATATTATTCAGGCAATCCAAAATCCAAAATCTAAAATCCAAAATCGAAATATGGCTAAAGCAATCAATCGTTACTTTCAATTTCTCGCGTCGTCAAAAAACGCCAAGTCTTCGGGCAAACTTTGGTATCCGTCGGCTGACGTTTATCAAACGCCGGACGGTTGGCTGGTGAAAGTCGAACTCGCGGGTGTATCGGCGGAAGAGATAGAAATAGATATTCAGGGCAATCAACTCTACATTGCCGGTTGTCGGCGCGACAAATCCTGCGCCGTCGGAATGACTTATCAGCAAATGGAAATCACTTACAGCCGTTTTGAAAAAACTTTGCAGTTTCCGGCTTCGATTGAAGGCGCAAGCGTCGAACATAATTTTGAAAACGGTTTGCTGATAATTCGTCTGTGGAAAGGAGAATAAAATGACGGAAGTTTTAGAAACAAATCAGACGGAAAATTTTCCGCGTGTTCGTGCGGAAGTTTATTATCCGCACGAAGGCAGAGAAGAAATTTTTTATCCTGAACAACGAGCAGACGATATGGGCGGAACATCGGTTCACGCGAAACTAATTAATAAGCTTTTAGCGATACTTTTGCAGTTTTTTGAGCAACGTCAAGATGTTTTTCTTTCTTCAAATATGAACCTCTATTACGAAGAAAAAAATCCAAACAAATGGTATGCACCCGATTTGCTGATTGCTTTCGGTGTGCCGACGCATGAGCGTTCGAGTTATCAGGTTTGGAAGGGAAAAGTTTTTCCGCAGGTAATTTTCGAAATAGCTTTAAATAGCACTTGGAAAGACGATGTTAGCGAAAAGTATAAGGATTATGAGCAGTTTGGCGTTGAAGAATACTACATTCTCGATCCTGAATTTGAGTTTCTGCCTGCGCCAATGCTGGCTTTTCATCGGCAAGGTGAAAGACTTTTGTCCGCACCCATTACAGATGACCGAATTTTTTCGCCGCGTTTAGGATTGGAAATCGTGCGAACGGAAAATAGTTTTCGACTGTTTAATCCGAAATCCGACGAGTTTTTACGAACTTTGGCGGAATCGGAAACAGAAAGACAAAAAATTAAATTGGAAGCCGAAGCCGAAATTGAACAACTAAAAGCGGAGATTGAAAAATTAAAAGCGGGAAAATAATATTTTATGAGTCCAGAAAATACTGAAAATACAAATCGGGAAACATTAGCGAAGATGCCCGAACAATTTGAAATTGCGGTTCTTCCGTTGCAGAACACGACGCTTTTTCCTGAAACGGTCGTGCCGCTTTCGGTCGGTCGGTCGCGGTCGGTGGCGGCGGTTGAATTCGCGCTTTCGACGGAAGAAAAACTTATTGCCTGCGTCACCACGAAAAACCCCGAAGTTACCGGGCAGGACGCGAAATCGTCAGACCTTTACGAAGTCGGCACAATCGTCAACATCAAGCGAATGATGCGAAACGACGATACGTTGCAATTGATCGTTCAGGGAATTGACCGCGTGCGCGTTGTCGAATGGACAAAGGAACAGCCGTTTTTGCAGGCGAAAGTCGAGGTTCTGCCTGAATTAAAAATAGTTGATAACCAATCGGTCGAAGCCTTGAAACGCAACATTCAGGGGCTTGTGCAGCAGGCATTGGCGATGCTGCCGAATATTCCGCCTGAAATCAGAATGAGTGTGATGGCTCAAACTAATACTGTTCAGCTCGCATATTTTCTAGCTTCCGTGCTTGATCTGGGAATGGAAGCCGAACAAAAAATGCTCGAATCGCAAACCGTTGACGAACTTTTGACGCTGACTCACGCTTCGCTTGCCAAGGAAGTGGAGATTATGCAGATTCGCTCGAAAATCGCCACCGAAGCGCAGAGCGAGATGGATAAATCCCAACGCGATTATATTTTGCGGCAGCAATTAAAAGCGATTCAGAAAGAACTCGGCGAGGACGAAACAGGCGAAAAAGCCGAAGCCGCTCAACTGCGTGAAAGATTAGAAACCGCCGATTTGCCCGAAGACGTGCGAAAGGAAGCCGAACGCGAATTGCGCCGGATGGAGCAATTGCCGCAAGCCGCACCCGATTATCAGGTCATCCGAACCTATTTAGAATATGTGTTGGAACTGCCGTGGAAAAAATCGAGCGAAGAAAAACTGGATTTGAACGAGGCGCAAAAGATTTTGGACGAAGACCATTACGGCTTGGAAGATGTCAAAACACGAATTCTCGAATCCTTGGCAGTGGTCAAACTGCGTCCCGATTCAAAAAGTCCGATTATACTTTTCGTCGGACCGCCGGGCGTTGGCAAAACTTCGCTCGGACGTTCGATTGCCCGCGCTCTCGGACGCGAATTCGAGCGAATGAGTTTGGGCGGAATGCGCGACGAAGCCGAACTGCGCGGACACCGGCGCACTTATATTGGCGCGATGCCGGGTAGAGTCATCCAATCTCTGCGCCGTGCCGGTGTGAATAATCCGGTGATGATGCTCGACGAAATTGACAAACTCGGCAATGATTATCGAGGCGATCCGTCGTCGGCTCTGCTTGAAATTCTCGACCCGCAGCAAAATAATACGTTCCGTGACCATTATCTCGATTTGCCGTTCGATTTATCGAAAGTATTTTTTATTGCGACGGCAAACCAGCTTGCGCCGATTCCGACACCGCTGCGCGACAGGATGGAAATTATTCAACTCGCCGGTTATTCGGACGCGGAAAAATTGAATATCGCCAGACAATACCTGATTCCGCGACAAATTACGGAAAACGGCTTAAAACCGGAAAATATCGAAATCACCGACGACACGATAAATCTTTTGACAGCGCGTTACACGCGTGAAGCCGGTGTCCGGCAATTGGAAAGAACCATCGGAAATTTGGTGCGAAAGGTCGCGCTGAATGTCGCGCAGGGCAAAACTGAAAAAGTTAAGATAACGGAAAACGATGTCAAAGGTTATTTGGGCGCACCACGATTTTATCCTGAAAAAGCACGAAACGAACTTCCTGCCGGTGTAGCGACGGGAATGGCTTGGACGGAAATGGGCGGCGAAGTTTTGTTTATCGAAGCGACGATGCTGCCCGGCGGAAACGGTCTGACTTTGACCGGACAACTCGGCGAAGTAATGAAGGAATCGGCGATGGCAGCGCGAAGCTATCTGTGGTCACACGCGGCGGAACTCGGCATTGACGCAAACAAGATCAGAGAAAACGGGGTTCACGTTCACGTTCCGGCAGGCGCGATTCCCAAAGACGGACCAAGTGCGGGCGTTACGATGGCATCGGCTCTCGCATCGCTTTACACGGGACGAAAGGTGCGTTCCGATACTTCGATGACCGGCGAAATTACGCTTTCCGGCTTGGTATTTCCGGTCGGCGGCGTTAAGGAAAAGATTTTGGCGGCGCATCGTGCCGGTATTCGCCACATAATTTTGCCGGAAAAAAATGAGGCAGATATCGAAGAAATTCCCGAAGACGTGCGGAATGAGCTTAAATTTGTTTTGGCTTCGAGAATTGACGATGTTTTAGATGCGGCGTTGGAAGCGCAGCCAACCGAACCGAAAGGGAAAAATTATGTAATCCCCGAAATCGAACCAAATTCGAACAGCGTAAATGAAAGATTAATTGCTAAAGAAAAATGATCTTTTTTTACAAACAATCTAAAAAGAGCGATGAAATTCTGAAATTTTTCGCTCTTTTTTAATTTAGTTGATAAAAAAATGTAAAAACCCTTTTTATAATTGGAAAATTAAAGTCGAATCGGTGTATGCTTGTAGGTTAGATGTGTCATGCAAAAGTCTTTCCCTGTAAGGCTCAAGCAGTTTTTAGGAGCTTTTTCTCTTTTCAAACAATACGCATATTTAATTTTTAAATTTTTATTACGGATATTTATAACAAATGGCATTTAAGTCTTTATTTAGTTTATTTTCGAGTGATTTGGCAATTGACCTTGGCACGGCAAATACTTTGGTCTATGCCAAAGGACGCGGAATCGTTGTATCGGAGCCTTCAATTGTTGCAATCAACAAAGTTACGAATCAGGTTGAAGCTGTCGGGCGCGACGCGAAGGAGATGCTCGGCAGAACGCCGGGAAATATCGTGGCTATTCGCCCGATGAAAGACGGCGTGATCGCCAATTTCGAGGTGACAGAGAAAATGTTACAGCATTTTATCCGCAAAGCGCACAACGGCAAAAGTTGGGTGCGTCCGCGCGTCGTCATCGGAATACCGTCGGAAATCACGCAGGTCGAACGCCGCGCCGTCGAAGATTCGGCATATCGCGCCAAAGCGTCGGAAGTTTATCTCGTTGAAGAAGCAATGGCGGCGGCAATCGGTGCGGGTTTGCCGATCACCGAACCGCACGGCAATATGGTCGTTGACATCGGCGGCGGAACGACCGACATTGCTGTCATTTCGCTTTCGGGCATCGTTTATTCTCGCGCTGTAAGAATCGCGGGAAACGAAATGGACGAAGCGATCACGCAATTTATCAAACGAAAATACAATCTGCTGATCGGGGAACGAACGGCGGAAGCTATCAAAATCGCACTCGGTTCGGGTTTTCCGCTTGAAGAACCGCTGACGATGGATGTGCGCGGACGAAATCTGATTGAAGGTATTCCGAAAACCATCACGATCAGCGATGAAGAAATCCGCGAAGCACTTTCCGATTCAGTGGCGACGATTATTAACGCCGTGCGCGTTGCGCTGGAACGAACTCCACCCGAACTTTCCGCTGATATTGTCGAACGCGGAATCGTTTTGACCGGCGGCGGCGCGTTGCTCAAAAATCTTGATAAACGCTTGATGATTGAAACCGGTTTGCCCGTTGTTTTGGCGGATGATCCGCTTTCATCGGTGGTGCTCGGAACAGGCAAAATGCTTTCGGATTTTGAACTGCTCAAGCGCGTCAAATGGGACAATTCGTTAATGACAGGAAGCTAAGACAGTTATCAGTTATCAGTTATCAGTCATCAAAAAGAAACTGATAACTGATAACTGATAACTGATAACTGATAAGATGATCGAGCGAAGCCAAAAAGAAGTTTGGAAGTTGACACCTTGGCTAATGATTGCCTTATTATTGGGCAATTTCATTTTGATGGCGTTTGATGCTAAAACACAGACTCAAGAAAGAGTTATTCGGGTGTGGGCGCAAACGGCGGCTAATTTTGTCCAATCTCCCGTAACTACCCTAGGCACCGGAATAACCAGCTATTTTCAGTCAATTGTTTCCCTGCGAACGGCTCAAAGTGAAAATGACATTTTGAAACAGCGCGTTCAGGAACTCGAAGTTCAACTACAGAACAGCGACGGCTTATCGGTTGAAAACGGTCGCCTGAAATCAATTCTGGAACTAAAACAACAAACCGATTATAAAATCAAACCGGCACAAATTATCGGGCGCGATCCTTCGGCTTGGTTCGATACAATGATTATCAATCGCGGAAGTTTAGACGGCGTAAAATTAAATATGCCGATCATTACGAAAGGCGGATTGGTCGGAAGAGTTTCGGCGGTTAGTCCTCTGACGGCGCAAATTCATTTGATTACCAGAGAAAAAGTAAGTGAAGGCGGTGTTATCGGTGAACTCGGCATATCTAACGCGCTTGGTGTAATTAGCGGCACGGGTAAGAAGGAACTGCTTCAAATGGGTTATGTGCCGGGTAGTGTTGAAGTGAAGGTGGGAGACAGCGTTTATACTACCGGACAGGAAGGTATTTATCCGGCAGGTTTGAAAATAGGTGAAATTGTCGAAGTCCGTTCAGGTTCGGCAACCGTTCCGCATCAGATTTTTATTAAACCGAGCGCAAATTTTTCGGCTATGCAGGAAGTCGCCGTTTTGCTTTATGAGCCGCCGCCGCGTCCGGAATACGATAAATCCCTGCCTAATGCAATTAAAGACGAAAAAACCACGAAGAAGAGATAATCATAGTAATTGTAAGTAGTTAGATGGAACAGTTAAAAATCACAATCGCATTAATTATTGCTATATTACTTCAGTGGACGCTTCGCAATGTCGCCGAACCATTTGCGTATATTGATTTTCCTTTGATTATCGTAGTGTATGCCGCGCTCCAGAGAAATGCTATCAAAGCACTGTTTTACGGCACGATCGCAGGCATCGCGGTTGATGCTTTGAGCGGTGGGCTTTTAGGGGCAAACGGATTCTCTAAAACATTAATTGCATACATAGTTTCGGAGATCGTCAGACGCGTGTATCTGGACAACCTTTTATTGCGAATTCCCGTCATAGCGGGTGCGTGTTTATTGGATAATTTGATTTATTACGGGATGCACCGATTGTTAGGACAAGAGCCGGTTGGAGAGTTTATTACAACCTTGGCTTATACCATTATCGGAACAACTATTGCAGGAACAGTTATCTATTTGATTTTAGACAGCTTTTTTGCAGAAAACATAAAAAAACGCCGCCGCGAGATTATCCCGACGCGCCGTCAAACCCGCCGTCGTAACCCGATTCGGTTGGGAAACAGAAGATGAATCAATTGAGAGTCGAGAAAAGATAAAACTTGAATCTCAGCAACGAAAATGAAGTTATACGACCAAGCTCAAAATTTAAGTATCAGAGTCAGTACGATTCATATTTTTGCTTTTGTTTTGCTGACTATTCTTGGCGTGCGCCTGTATTATTTGCAAGTTATGAGAGGCGAGTATTACAGCGACAAAGCCGAAAACCAACGTATTCGATTGATTCCGATTCCGGCACCGCGCGGCGCGATTTTTGATCGTAACGGCAAACTTCTGGTAGATTCACGCCCGACTTATAATGTAACTTTATCAAATGAACCGATAAAGAAAATTGACATCAGCGACCGTATCGATGATTACGCGAAAGGTTTGAATGTTGATCGTCAATTTGTAGTCGAACGTCTGAATTTTATTAAAAAACAGCCCGAATTTGAAACTCTCGTTCTGAAAGAAAATGCAACTATTCAAGATATTACCTGGGTTGAAGCCCACGAAATGGAATATCCCGAACTCCGCATCGAACTTCAGCCGCAACGCTTTTACCCGCTTGGCACAACGCTGGCGCACGTTTTAGGTTACGTTGGCGAAATCAGCCCGAAACAACTTGAAAAACCGGAAATGAAGGAATTTCGACCGGGAGATATTATCGGTAAAGGCGGACTGGAACAATATTACGATCAATATCTGCGCGGAAAGCCGGGTTATCGGAAAGTGATCGTTGATAGTCGGGGACGAGTTCAGAGCGAGATTGAAACTGTTCTGCCGCAAGCCGGACAAGATTTGGTTTCGACGATTGACCTTGATTTGCAGCTTACGGCAGAAGAAGAACTTGCTAATTCGGCAACCAAACGCGGCACGATTATTTCATTAGACCCGAATAATGGAGAAGTGTTGGTAATGGCTTCTGCACCATCTTTCGACCCGAATGCGTTTGTTATACGAAGCACGACACCCGAAGGTCGCAAAGAAATTTCCAACTATTATACCAACGAGGAAAGACCGCTTTTGAATCGTGCCATCCAGGGACGCTATCATCCGGGTTCGACGTGGAAAATTCCCGAATCGGTCGCCGCACTCCAGCAAGGAGTAATTACCGTAGGACATTCAAGCATTGTTTGCGGCGGCGGAATTCAGGTTGGAAATCGCTTCACACGCGATACCAGCGGTAATCATGGAACACCGGATTTACCTTCAGCAATCACTCATTCTTGCGATGGTTATTATTACCGATTGGCATTGAAAATGAAGTTGGAAGGCTTGATTAAAATGGCTGAAACTTTCGAGTATGATAAGCAATCGGGAATCGATTTGCCGAACGAAAAAATAAGTCATACGCCAAAATACTATGAGCCGTATATCAAAAAACGTGATGGGGGAAAATGGAATGATATAGAAACGGTTTTTGCCTCTATCGGACAGGTAACGGTTGATGTTACGCCGATTTCGATGATTCGCGCAGTTTCCAGCGTCGGAGTTCAGGGAAGAATGTATGTTCCTCATCTGCTAAAAGAATTTAAAGCAATCGGAGCGATCGGGGAAGAAGGTGATAAAAACTATGTTCCCGCACGCCCATCATTTAGTTTTGATCATCCTGAGCCGAAAATTATTGAAATGACTCCTGAGCAAAATGCTTATGTTCTAAAGGGAATGTGGGGCGTAGTAAATAATGGCGGCACAGCCGGGCGCATAAAAAACCCGAATTTTGAAATCGCCGGAAAAACCGGAACGGCTCAGAACTCGGCGATTGGTTCGGGCGGCGCAAAAGACCACGCCTGGTTTGTTAGCTTCGCACCGGCTTATAAGCCGGAAATAGCCGTTATAGCATTGATAGAAAATTCCGGTTTCGGGGCTGCAAATGCCGCACCTGCCGTTAAAGCCGTTTATGACACATATTTAGCGAAAACTCGTCCCCAAAGTCTGGACGAGCAGCACATAGCAAGGAAATAGTAAACAGTTAGCAGCCAAAAGCCGACTGCTTTTTACCAACTGATTACTGCCGACTGATTTATGGTTGCAATTCTCGAAAAACGAAATTTCAGAGATTTTGACTGGCTGGTCGCCGTTCTGGCGGTGGCTATTGTCTGCTTCGGTGTGTGGCAAATTTATAATGCCCAACCTAATGAAAGTTATTGGTCGAAGCAAATCGTCGGGTTATTTATTGCACTTACGGCTTTAATGATCGTTTCCATTACCGATTATCGGCGCATTATTGATGCTGCTCCGTTTTTTTATGTAGTCGGTTTGATCTTGTTGCTTCTCGTGCTGACTCCGTTGGGCGTGAAAGTCAACGGGCAGCAGGCGTGGGTAAAATTGCCTTTAGTCGGACAATTTCAGCCTTCGGAGTTCGTCAAGATTCCCGTCGTTTTGATGCTTGCCAAATATTTCGGGTCGCGCCGCGACGGGACCTTAACGATAAAGGAATTTCTCATCGGGTGTGCAATTTTAGCCGGACCGATTGCGTTAATTATGCTCGAACCGGACGCGGGACAAGCAATGACATATTTCCCGATTCTCGCCGTCGTGCTGTTTCTTTCGGCAATCAAGATGCGCTATGTGGTGATGACGATTGTGGCGGGTTTGGTTTTTATGCCGATGGCTTATTGGGTTGGAGTGCAGACCGGAAAAATCAAAGACTATCAGCAGCAGCGTATAAATGTTATTCTCGATCCCGAAAATGCCGATCCGCGCGGTTATGGTTATCATACGATTCAATCGATGATTACGGTGGGAAAAGGCAATTTGACCGGCATCAAAGGCGACACTGAAACATCACAAAGCGTATTGAAATTTCTGCCCGAACCGCAAACGGATTTTATTTTTGCGGTAACGGCTGAAAATACCGGCTTCGTCGGCTGCGTTATGCTTTTATTAGCTTATGCCATATTATTATCGCGTTTGATAAGCGGCGCACGGCAAGCTCCCGACCGGGCGGGAATGTTAGTAATTATGGCAATTGCGGGAGAATTGGCTTTTCAAATATTTATCAACGTCGGAATGACTTTAGGTTTTCTGCCCGTCATCGGCGTTCCGTTGCCGCTGATGAGTGCAGGACTTTCGGCGGTTTTGGCAACCTTTATTGCTATCGGATTTGTGATTAGTATAAAAATGCGACGGTTTGTAAATTAATTTTGTTAATAGTAAAAGATTAACAAATAAATATTTACCATTAGCTATTTAAGATTATGAAAAAGAGTGAAACAAAAGAAATAGAATCAATCGCGCCGAAGAAAAGAAGTTTTTGGAAATTTGTCTGGCTTCCAACCGCTCTTTTGTTAGCTTTATCAGCCGGCGGTTTGACCGGGGTTTTAGCTTCTTATTATCTTAACAATTCGCAATATGCGACGGAAGTTTCCGCGCTTGCCACCTATCGTCCGCCGCAAGTAACGACGATTTATGCAGATGACGGTGAAACTGTTTTAGCGGAGTTTGCGCTCGAAAAACGGATTCCGATCAAAGAAGCAGACATTCCGAAAAACGTCGAAAATGCTCTTATTGCCGTAGAAGATTATCGTTTTTATAATCACATCGGAATTGATCCGTATCGTATCGCAGGCGCGGTTTTCAAAAACATTACTACCGGAAAAACCGAGGGCGCGTCAACCATTACCCAACAACTTGCCAAAAATCTTTTCCTTTCAAAAGAGCAAACCTATACGCGAAAAATCAGCGAATGGATGATGGCACTTGAAATCGAGCGTTTATATACAAAGCGGCAGATTCTTGAAATGTATATGAACTACGTCTTTCTCGGTGCCGGTTCTTACGGCTTTGAAGCCGGTGCGCGAACTTATTTCGGCAAGCCGTTAAAAGATTTAAATTTGGAAGAAGCCGCGCTGTTGGCGGCAATTCCAAAATCGCCGGAATATTCACCGACGCGGAATATTGAAAAGGCAAAAGACCGCCGCGACATTGTTTTAGATCAGATGGCGAAATATGACTTTATTTCAACATCTGAGGCGGATGCGGCAAAAGCAAAGCCGATAAAATTAGCTGATACGGCTTATTATCAATCGTTACCGAAATCAAATGCTTGGGATTATCCGGTAGAAGAAGTCCGCAAATATCTGGAGGATAAATACACGACCCGCGTCGCCCAAGGCGGATTGCAGGTTTATACGACGATCAATGTTGATGCCCAAAAAATCGCTACCAAATCCGTTCGGGAAGGATTGCGTCAATATGACCGTGGACAAAAGTGGCGTTCCGATTATCAAAATGTTTTATTGGATGAAAACAATCAGCCGATCACCGAGCAAAAAGAAATTGACCGCGTTCTCAAAACTTATAAACACGCGGATTGGTATGGTGATACTTACGAAAAAGGCGAATATATCAAAGGTTTGGTAACAAAAATCGATGCACCCAAAAATGAGGCGACGGTTCGTTTTGGTAGATACACTACAACTTTAACCTCAAAAGAAATGGGCAGAAGCGCGATAAAATCGCTGAAGGACGAGTTGCGTCCCGGTTATTTAGCCGAATTTGAAATTAACGAAGTTGATAACGACAACCAAACTCTAAAAGTAACGCTTTCGCAAGTGCCGGAAGTTCAAGCCTCGATAGTTTCGCTTAATTCACATAACGGCGAAGTAGTGGCAATGGTTGGCGGATATGATTTCCACACCAGCAAATTTAACAATGCAACTCAGGGTTTGCGCCAAACCGGTTCATCTTATAAACCCTTTATTTACACGGCGGCAGTTGAATGGGGATTAACACCCGACTCGATAGTGAGCGGTGCGCCGATCAAACGCGGCGGCTGGTCTCCACATAATTACGACGGTTCGCTCAGTCATCCGAATGTGCCGATGAAAATTGCCCTGGCAAAATCTTATAATCTGGCGGCAGTTCATCTGCTTGAACAGGTCGGAATACAAACCGGCGCACAAATGGTCAGACGTTTCGGTATTACTAATCCGATGGCTCCTAGTTTGCCGTCTGCGCTCGGCGCAAGCGAGGCTTCCCTGCTGGAAATGGTTTCCGCTTATTCGACATTTCCTAACAAAGGCGTGCGCGTCGCACCGCATCTGATTCGGAAAGTTCTCAGCCGTGATGGAAGTCTGCTGGAAGAATGGAAAGAAACAACATCGAAAGTAACCAGCGAATATGTTGCGCTCACGATGGTCGAAATGATGCAGGGTGTTACACGAGGCGGTGGAACTGCGCCGGGAGCAAATGCCGCCGGACAACCGCTGGCGGGCAAGACGGGAACGGTCAACGACCATACGGATGTCTGGTTTATCGGCTACACGCCAACTTATGTTACGGGAGTTTGGATGGGTAATCCCGAAAAGAAAACGAATCTTGGCAACAGTATGACCGGCGGACACGGCGCACTTCCCTATTTCAATGCTTTTATGAGTCAATTTATGAAAGGCAAAGAAAGGGAGAGTTTCCCTAAACCGCCGCCGATACCTTCGGACATCAAAGCACTTGCCGAACAACGTAAGCGCGAAGAAATGGAAAAACTCGAAAAAGCTGACGACGAAGGCAGAAGAACCGGGATTATTTTTAATACCGGCACTCGAACCCGTTCAACCAGAACTAACACGACAGAAACCACGCCTTCGACGGATGCAAACACCTCGACGGTTGACCCTGATCTGCCGAAGCCGGAGATTAAAATCACACCGTCGCGGGAAGAACCGCCGAAACCGCCTGCAAAACCTGTGGTAAATAGTCCGCCGGCTAAAAAGCCGGAAACACCGCCGGTTGAGAAACCGAAAAATGAAGGCGTTAAGCCGAAAGGCAAAAAAGGCGACGGAAGAAAGTAAAAAGTAAAAGGCAAAAGTTTGTAATCGAAACTCTTGCCTTTTACTTTTTACGATTATTCTAAAATCTTTTTAACAAGCCTTTAAGTTCAAACAATTTCCAACATATTTCCGACACCTTGCCGCGAAAAATAGTTCGATGCACGTCGTGTATCTTTTTCGATTTGCGCTTTAAGTTCTATAATTCCGTTGAATTTGCGTTCATCACGAATCCGATGAAGAAAACGGACACGCAGAACATCGCCGTAAAGATCGCCGTTATAATCAAAAACATATGTTTCAATCGATGGTTCGACCTCGGTTTCAAAAGTCGGACGAACACCGATGTTTGTAATGCTTCGCCGCCAAACATCCTTAATTAAGGTGGCTGTTACATAAACTCCGAGACGCGGTATAACTCTATTTTTAGGTTTCAGATTGGCGGTTGGGAAACCGATTTCGTGACCGCGTTGTGAACCGTGTTCGATTTGTCCTTCGACACCGTAAGGTCTGCCGAGCATTCTTCGTGCAAGATTTATTTTGCCTTCGGAAAGAAGATGGCGGATTTTTGAAGAACTTATTCTTCGGTTATGCAAGCGTATCTCAGAAACTTCATCTGCGAAAAAACCGAGTTCGGCACTCATTTTCTTGAGAAGTTCTATATTTCCGCCGCGATTTCTGCCAAACTCGAATCCTTTGCCGAGATAGACTTCCTTCGCTTGCAACCTTTCGTTTATGATCTCTCGCAAAAACTCTTCGGCTTCAATGGCGGCAAAATCGTTTGTAAAACGAATTACGATTGCCTGTTCAATTCCGAGAACTTCAAATGCGGCAAGTCTTTGGTCAAGTGTTTGCAGCAACGGCGGCGCGTTTTCAGGATACAAAACAGCCCGCGGATGCGGATCAAAAGTTATAGCTGTCGGAATCGTATTAGTCGCTTTAGAACGCTCGACAACGGTTTGCATTATACGTTGATGCCCGAGATGAAGTCCGTCAAACACTCCCAAGGTTAAAATCGTCCCGCGTAAAATATTAGCGTTTTCCGTGCCGTGGAAAATTTTCATTGTCAGTTTTTATCTCTCCAGTCTTTCCGTTGAAATCCTGATTACTTTCAATCTCAACTCTTTATTCACAATTCTTACAGGTTATTATGTATTTATTCGAGGCAAAAACAAAAAAGCGATCCATTTTGAATCGCCTTTCCATATTTTTATTTTTGATTTGGTTAGCTAATTTAACCGAAGAAACTGAAATTACCGGAATGAGCAACTATGCTTTATACCACCGAAATTTTCTTTGTTTTCAACGCTCTTATTAGCAACCTCATCATTTTTTTAAGACCTTTCCGAACATTTCACCGGCATTACCGGCTCGAACTGTCCGGTGGTGTTTCGATTGAATTTTCTATCATAATCTATCACCTCCTGAATTCAGATTACCTAAAATAAATTCGATTGTCAAAGTTTTTTCGCTGCAAAATTTTATTTTCTGATAACACGCACGATTTCGCCCGGTGCGCTTTCCGTTCCATTTGAATCAACGGCACGAACAAAGTAAAAATAAATCTCGCCCGACCCGACGCCTTCATCCTTGAACTCGGTCGTCGGCAGAGGTTCATCGTTGCGGCGTTCCCATTTATCGAGCGAAACTTTTTCATCCGCAGACCGATAAATATTGTAACCGGCGAAATCTACCAGCGGATTTTGTTCAAATTTATTTCCGGCGTGATCGGTAAAATTAGTTTGCGGCGTAAAAGGCGCGCTTTCGTTGCCGTCTGCGTCAACCTGCGTGAGCTTATAAAAATAACGCTCGCCAACTCCGGCGGCTTTATCATTAAAATTCCCGTCCTGAATCGGCTCATCCGTCAACCTTTCCCAAAATATAAAAGGCAAATTTTCATTGACCGAACGATACAGATGAAAACCGATGTATCGTTTGTCAACTCTTTGCAAAAGTTTCTTTTTTAACTTATTTTTGTATTTCTGCTTCATAAACAATTTGATTTTACAACGATAAAAAAGGCGTTTCAAATTGAATTACTCTTGAATTCTTATAGCCATTCTACCTCATAGTTCACAAAAATTTTGCTCCAATTCGTGAGCAAGAAGAAAGATTATTCAGATTGGTAAAATATTAACGTAATTAAATATCAGTTTGGAAAAATAAGGCTCAAATGCTATAACAAAGTTCATCAGGCGCAGATGGCATAATTTAATTTCTAATTTCTTGCCCGAAACGGTTAAAAATTTGAGTTATTTGTGTTCTGTTCTAAATTTAAAACTGTATAGATCCGCGTTAGGAAGATTGATTATGAAACGAATGATTCTAACTTTTCTTTTGATTCAAATTTCAGTAATGCTTTGTTTTTCGCAAACTAAAATGACTAATAAAATAAAAATAGCGCATATCAAAACTGATTTTTCTATCAACAACCTGGATAATAAAACCTGGAAAAAAGCCAAGGAAGTTTCAATCGAAACATATTGGTCGGGTGAAAATGCACCGAAGGAAAGACAGTTTAAGACAAAATTTTTATGGTCGAAAACTGCGCTTTACGTTCGTTTTGAAGCAAATCAAGCCGAACCGATTATTGTAAGCGATAAGCCGAATCTTCAGACAAAAACGCGCGGGCTTTGGGACAGAGATGTTTGCGAGATTTTTCTTGCACCGAACAAAGCGGAGTTTCGCAAATATTTCGAGTTTGAAATCGCACCGAACGGCGAATGGATTGATTTGGGAATTCATCAGCTACCGGATAAAAGAGAAACCGATTGGGATTATAATTCGGGAATGAAATCTGCCGCCAAAATCGCAGAAAATAAAGTGATTATGGCAATTAAAGTTGAGTGGAAAGCGTTTGGCAAAACTCCGAAGGCAGGCGATATTTGGCTTGGAAATATTTTGCGGGCGATGGGCAGCGAACCGGATCGCGGCTATTTAGCGTGGTCACCGACCGAAACAAAACAGCCGAATTTTCACGTTCCCGAAAAGTTCGGCGAGTTTGAATTTTTAAAATAATTGTGCAATTTACAGTCTTAACAATATTCGGTTTCGTCGTAATGGAGATTTTTTCTTACGCCGTTCATCGCTTTGTTTTTCACGGCATTTTTTGGAAGATTCACGAAACTCATCACGTCAGACGAAAAGGCGTGTTTGAATTCAATGATATTTTCTCGTTAATTTTCGCATCAGTTTCGATGTTTCTGATAATCTTTGCTGAAAAACCTCTGTTTTATTCGATTTCATTTCCGATCGGCTTGGGTATTGCGATTTACGGTTTTGTTTATTTTATCGTTCACGACTTTTTTACGCATCGGCGGTTTTTAGCTTTTAAATCAAACAGCAAAATTCTCCTGACAATTCGCGCCGCACACCAACGCCATCATCAAACATCCGACAAAATCGGGATCGAGCCATTCGGATTGTTTATTTTTTCTTACGGAAAATTTTGGGAGAAAACTACTGTGAAAAATCAGATAAAACTCGAAAAATCTTAGCTTTTACATTGCCAATCCGCCATCGGGTTGAATGACTTGTCCCGTGATATAACGCGCCGCATCGCACAACATAAAGCAAGCGATTTCGGCAACTTCCTGCACATTTCCAAGTCGTCCAAGCGGAATCATTGCCAAAATTTTAGCACGATGTTCATCGTTCATTTCACCTGCCATATCGGTTTCGATCAAACCGAGAGCCAGCGCGTTGACCGTGATTTTTCGGCTCGCAACTTCTTTTGCCAGAGATTTTGTCAACCCGATCATTCCCGCTTTTGAAGCCGAATAATTCGACTGTCCGAGCATCCCGACAACGCCGCTGATCGAAGAAATATTTAAAATCGAGCCGCCGTTTTCGTTTCGCATCATCGGGCGCAAAACGGCTTTCGAGAAATTCCACGCGCCTTTCAGATTCGTATCAATTACCGCATCCCAATCGTCTTCCTTCATTCGCAAAATCAATTGATCGCGTGTAATTCCGGCGTTATTGACCAAAAAATCAATTGCGCTGAATTCTTCTTTTACCTTTTTGACAAATTCAGCAGACGCTTCGGTGTTTGCCACATCGCAAACTTCGGCAAAGGCTTTGACATTCAAACTTTCGATTTCCGCTTTTAACTTTTCGGCTTCGTCCGCACTTTTCGCATAATTAAAAGCGACATTCGCACCGCGTTTTGCCAATTCCAATGCAATCGCTTTACCGATGCCGCGAGTTGCGCCTGTAACGATTGCCGATTTTCCCGCAAATTGTTGTTCACTCATATTCGTTGATTTATTATTTTTTCCACTTATTTCTTTTGCAAAATAACGATATATTCTCGATTCATTGTGTTTTCAGTTGCTCCTACAATATTAGAAGGACTATTGCGAAGCGGCATTCTTTTATTTGGAATTGTGCGGTCAAAAGTTTTTAAGTGTTTGAAATTGTTTTTTTCAAAGAAATTTTGAACGGCTAAATCGGTTGGCAACTCAACACCTTTTACTCTACGATTGCCAACCACATAACAAACTAAACCATTTGATTTGAGCAACCGAGAAACATTTTTGATTGACTTCTGCAAATCGCTGTAAAAGGCTGAAACTTCGATAGCGCGTTTCTCGTCAATTTGAGATATTTTTTTGATGGAATCGTCCAATTTTCGACAATCAAAATTTTCAACAGATTTTCTTTTCTTGCTTCCCATTAATTTACCGTCAATTTTTTCGGGTTGTGGTAAATCAAGCCAAGCCGCTGAAAGACGCGAATATTGCCCATAAGCAACCGTCGTTTGTGAATCTCCGTAAGGCGGTGAAGTCAGAACAAAGTCAACTTTTGCGCCAAATTCGCTTGGATAATCTTCGACCGTATTAAATTCAAAAATATCCGCTTTTGGGATAAAAGAAAATTTTTCGATAATTGATAAAAAGTTTGATAAACCTTTGCGGTTTCGCCCAAGTTTTGCTGACATCAAACTGAAAACATCAGGCTGAAAACTTGCTAATGTTTCCTTGCTATAGCGATAAAGGTTAAATTCGTGTGTTCGTGTGTTTGATATCTCACGAACCGTTTCGCTAAAAGCCGTCAAGAAAAAAAGTTTGACTTCAATGTCGGCAATTTCACCAACAAATTTTTTAATAATAGCTAATTTTTTCACGACCTCCGGCTTAAACCAAAAATCAAGCCGCGAAACTCCTTCAATTTTCGGAATTGCTAAATCTTTCGGATTAGACAAAATATATTTGTGAAATTTACTGATATAAAAATCTATTTCGGACAAACTAAAAGCTGTCGTTTTAGCTTTGGCGATTAAACGCGCCAAGGGATTTAAATCAAATCCAATGACATCAAATCCTCTGATAAAACCTTCAACCAAAGTCGTTCCCGTTCCGCAATATGGGTCGAATAAAACGCCGCTTTGATTTTTAGCAAACAGTTCGAGAAATTGTCTAGCGATTTGCGGTATCATTCGCGCCGGATAATCGTGATAACAATGTGTGAGTTCGCGGGTGTTTTCGCCGTTAAAAGTCCAGTCTAATTCGGTCGTGGAGAAAAGTTTTGGTTGTGTAATTGCTACTAAACTCATAACTCTCTTACATCCTTAAACAGAAAACTTAGCTTGTTTTCTTTTACACGAAAACCCGTTTCGTGATTTCTGACAGAAGTTCCTTTATCGTGCAATCTTAAATCAACCAGCACATTTCCTGCAAGAATTTGCTCGCGGATAATTTCTGGCGCAGTCTCGGTTAAAAGTTGAGCGCGAGAAAATTGAAACCATTCAATATCGCCGCGCATCTCGCTAAACGCACTAACTAGAACAAGTCCGGGAATTTTCTTGTAGAATTGTTCTGCCAAAGCATCAAGTTTCCATTCGGCAATCAACTCACCGGAAATATGTCTGACGGAAATCGAGTTTTCTTCGTTGAAAAGAAAAAGTCCCGTGCTGTTCGGCGTTGGCGACATTGTAAAATACAAACCCATTCTGCCGTTTATATCAGGCGTTCCGTATTTGCGAATTGCCTCAAGCGGTTTCATTCTCCAAGCCTTACGATTGAAAGTAAAAAGAGTAATCATCGAAGTTGAACCGATACGATGCGCTTTCAACTCAATTTCGTGCAAATCAGGCAAAGCAATATTGTTTTCAGTCAAGCCCAAAAGTTGTTCGAGAGTTTGCCCGATTCCCGTTGGTCCGCGTCTAACGCTTTGAATCCAGCCTTGATTTTTGATTTGGCTAAATCTTCCTTGAAACTGTTCTATCGTAAGCATTATGATTTTATTGATTCCAAGCGATTTGGCTTTTGAGCCGCAAAATCGATTTTTCTTTGCCAAGCGTTTCAAAAACCGCGAGCATCGAAGGTCCGACCGCCAAACCGGTCAAAAGCGTTCTTGCGCCGTTCATAATTACACCGAACTTTGTGCCTTTTGTTTCGACAAATTCTTTGATAACGGCTTCGAGATTGTCGTGCGTAAAATCTTCAACCGTTTCCAAATGAGTGGCTAATTCGGGAAGCCAAGTTTGCAGATCGGGAAACTTTTTCAAGTTTTTCTCTATCGCTTTTTGGTCAAAATCGTAATCTTCGCTAAAAAATGAGCGACCTTGTTCGGAAAAATCTTTTAGTGTAAAAAATCTTTCACGAATCAAATTAATCGTTTTTGAAAACCATTCTTTGTCATCATCTTCATATTCATCACGCCAAAGTTTTGCGGATTTCAGTTCGCTTTTAACAAGCGGAAGTAAATCCTCAAGCGGCATTGTGCGGATATATTCAGCATTCATCCACATTGCTTTGTCGTCAGTCCAATGTCTTTCGTCGGTTTCGTTAAAATTGAAAACGGCGTTACTGCGATGAATTCCTTCGAGCGAGAATTTTTCAGTCAGTTCCGCTAAAGGATAAATTTCTTGTTCTTCACCTGCCGACCAACCCAAAAGCGCGAGAAAATTGCGAAACGCGGCAGCAAGAAAACCTTTATCGCGGTAAGTCGTCATCGAAACAACTGCGCCGTGTTTGCGCTTTGAAAGTTTGCCTTTATTTGGTGCGAGAATCAAAGGTAAATGGGCAAAACGCGGAGGAGTTTTGCCTAACGCTTCATAAATCAAAACCTGTTTATGCGTGTTCGTCAAATGATCTTGCCCGCGAATCACGTCAGTAATTTTCATTTCTATGTCGTCGCAAACAACGGCTAGATTATAAAGCGGATGACCGTCGGAACGAAGCAGAACAAGGTCTTCGATTTCAGAATAATCGCGTTCCTGCAAACCATAAACGGCATCTTCAAAACTCGTTTTACCCGTTTCGCCAACTTTTAAGCGAATCGCAAAAGGTTCTCCCGCATTCGCTTTTGCATTCGATTCCCCCTTTGATAAATCACGAAACGGATTGTCACGCATTGATTTTTCGCCTTGATTAGTTCGCGCTTTTTGAGCAATATCTTGTTTGATATTTGTATCGGTGCGATCTTCACGCGGAGTAAAATCACGATAGGCTTTGTTTTCTTCTAATAATTTAAGCGCGATTTGACGATGCTTCTCGGCATTGTCTGATTGAAAAATGATTTCTTCATCGTAATCGAGTCCGAGCCATTCTAAGCCTTCGATTATCGAGCGCGTCGATTCTTCGGTTGAGCGTTCAAGGTCGGTGTCTTCGATCCGAAGCAAAAACTTTCCGCCGACATTTCGCGCATAAAGATAATTAAAAAGGGCGGTTCGCGCTGAACCGATATGCAAATACCCCGTCGGGCTTGGGGCAAATCTAACTCTTGTTGTCATAAAATATTTTTAGTTTGTTCAATGGTTTGCTTTTAATTCACTTATTTGGTGAGTTAAATCTTCGAGTTTTTTCAACACTTCCCGCCGAAAATTCGTTTCGGAAGTTTCGGTATTCCCTTCGACCAAAAAACTGCCATTCGGGTCAATGATACATTTTTCGATTTCTGCCGCACTATCGAGCCCTTGTTGATGAGCAACCGTGTCCAAATCTTCTTTCGTCAACATTTCACGTCTGACGGCATCTTTATTTATTTTACTATTTTCAATCAAAACTCTCGGCTTACCTTCAATAAATGATTCAAACCATTTACTGTGATATTTCAAAAACGCCATCATATAGTTAATGCCGAGTAGCGCAATCGCACCGACAACACCGCCTGATACAGATGTGTCCTCGCCGATAATTGCGTTTTGCACTGTATTTGAAAGAGAAAGCAAAACAACCAGATCGAACGGATTAAGTTGTCCGAGTTCGCGTTTGCCGAACAATCGGAGCAAAAAAATAAGCGAAGCATAGATTAGAATCGGACGAATTATTTTTTCAATCAAGGTAACTTCCTTGAAATCAATCATCCGCGACCACGCCGAGCCTTCAATAAAAGCCAAATGCAATTCAATAAACATATTTGGGAATCCTCAAATTTTGAAGTATTAGATTATCAAATTTAGTGTATTCTCAAATCGTAAATTGTAAAAGAATGATTTCGGCAAATTTCTAAACTCTACTTTATCAAAGTTAAACCGCAAAGCAGAGCGTTTCCGTGTCTTCACTCATTAGACATATTTCCTAAATAACTTCTTTGAATTAGCAAACGCGCGTTTGCGACATTATTCCCCGCTTCGCCGCCCACAATGCAATTGTGGGTTTTAAATAAGAAAAAATACCAAAGCCATTTAAAATGGCGGTATAATTTATGTCGTTCTCTTCGAGAACTTGAATGATCCTGTTCTGCTAATCCCATAGTTGTGCGATGGGCTACAAATATAACATCATCTTCGATGATTTTATTCTGATAAATCTATCTTTCTCAACATTTATTTTGGAAAGATGTCTATTTTTTTATAAATTTATTTAATCCGTATAACTCTGCCTTCGACCTTTGGCGCGATCGTTTTATCCGGCGCAGATTTGATGGTATTTTCCAGAATTTCCGCGTCTTTTTGGGCTTTGTCGATGTTTATTAAAATCTTCGCGTCTTTGAACATCGTGTAGCCGTCGCCGCCGTTTAAGACTAAAAACGAAGCCGTTGCCAGAGTATAAGTTTTATTTTCATCAAGCGGTTTGCCGCCGACCTTTATTTCCGTAATTCGTTTGTTGGCGGGCAGAGTCGTGTCAAATTTAAAAGTCATTCCCGAAATTTGCGGAAAACGTCCGGGTTCGTTGTCTTCGGCACTTCGCGCCACACCGTGTTCTAGTGCTTCGCGCAAAGTTTTTCCGCTAACCTCGATTTTCAAGACCGGATTATTAAACGGCAGAATCGAAAGGATGGCGCGTTTTGTCAAAACGCCGGGATTATAGGTTAAGTCGGCGCGAATCGAACCGCCGTTGACAAGTGCGACATCAGAATTTGTCGCTAGACGAAAAGCGTCCGCAACAAAGTTTCCGACATTTGTTTCCTGTGTTCGATTTGACGCAGAACGCGCATCGAGCAAAACCGTCGTCATCCCGACCGGTTCGGCTAATTTTTGCAAAAGGTCTTTGTATTTATCGAAAACGGCGGCAAATTCCGGTGCATCGGCGATTTTATTAGTTACGGGAATTATTTCCCAATCGAGGCTTTCGAGTTTTTTAGTTTGTCGGTTGAAATTAAAATTAAATTTGCCGAGTTCACGCGCGTCAGCCGTCATTTTAAAAATCGGTGTGCCGTTTGAAGACGACTGCAAAAGCGTGTGTTCGTGTCCGCCGAGAATCAGATCGAAGTAGGCACATTTGGCTAATTCTTTATCCTGCGTCATCGAAAGGTGGGTTAAGCCGATAATGGCGTTCGCGCCTTCTTTCAACATTTGCGGCACATATTTTTTCGCTACGTCGCAATAATTCAGAACTTCCAGATTTTCTTCCATACTCGAAGTTTGCTTTGTTTCAGGCAACAGAAAACCGATAATGCCGACTTTTACGCCGTCAAATTCGCGGATAACGAACGGCGGAGTGTCGGCGAAGATTTTATTCGTTTTCGTATCAAAAACATTTGCGCCCAGCCAAACGAATTTTGATTCTTTCATTCGTTGCAGCAAAACATCCGTTTTCAGATCGAATTCGTGATTGCCGAAAACCGCGTAATCGATCCCGACGGCGTTCCACGCGTCTATCATCTGTGCGCCTTTGTAAGTGCGCGTTTCCACCGAAGGCGAAATCGTGTCGCCGCCCATCGTGAAAATCGTATTTGGATTTTCTTTCAAAGCCTCTTTTTTGAGCGTCAAAAGACGCGCCAGACCGCCGCGCGTTCCATCGTCAACCGGCATAAATTGATATACATCGTTGACGTGCAGGAATGTTATTCGCACCGATGAATCGTTCTGCTGTCCGAAAATCGAAAATGGAATGCCAATTACTATCGACAAAAATAACCATTTCATCCGAAATATACGCATTTTTAATATCTCCTTTAATTGAACAATCTCACGATGAAGTTGCTCCGCTGTCTAAAAAAACTCGAAAATGCTCGTGTAAGTGATCCGAACTAAACATTTTTTTCTGACTGTTGTGGTCAACTGAAAACCACTCCGGCAAATCCCCGTTGCGAACCAGTAAAAGATCGGCGTTTGCCTTACCGATTCCAAAATGCGAGATTCGCCCCGCAGCAAGCGCACCGCCGCGCATAAAACCATCGGCAGGAGTACGCGTCCAACCCGCTTCGATTGTCAAACATCTTACACCTTGACGAAAGCGTAAAAGCGAACCGACCATCGTAGCGTTGCCAATGGCAAAACGATGCGGATTTTCATTTTCAATCGTGATGTTTGGGCTGCTTCGATTTGCCTGCGAAGCGATTTCAAGTATGGAATCAAAAAGCCATTTTACGCTCCGGGAGCGTATGGTATCGTTGGATGCTTTTAGCGCGAGATAATCTGCAACGTCGCCGCGACCGCCGGTGCGGGCTTTGACGATGGCTTCGTTTATCATATTTGCCCAAACTTCGTCGAGTTCGCTCATAGCTTTGAGCATAAAACCGTCGTTGGAGAAATGCAATGATTGTAAACTGTAAAAGATAAAATGGTAAATCGCTATTTTCAACTTGGACTCTCTATTCAGCCGTTTACGATTTGCCACTAACGATTTACAATAGAAAATCTGTTATGAAAAATTCAGCAATTCTTTTTTTATTGATTATATTCTCGTTTTCGGCTTTTGCTCAAAAGCCGAAGCCGGCAAAAAAAACAAACGGTGTTGCCAAAACCAAAATAACAAAAGCAGTTCCGGTTTCAAAGTCGGCACTTGTCGGAGATGCGAAAGAGGAATTTGAAAAAGCCGCCGGACAACCTGATTTGGCTGAGAGAATAACGTCTCTACAAAAATTTGTCAACGATTTTCCAAATGCTGAAGAGAAAAATTTCGCCTTAGAACTTATTGTTAGCGGACGCGCTCAAATTGCCGATGAAAAGTTGCGTCTGAGCGATACGGAAGGCGGTATCGCACTTTTTAAACTTGCCGTAAAAGGTGCGCCGACACCAATTTCCGATAAACTTTTCTCGGAAATCATCCTACAAATTCCGACCAATCTCTTTTTTCGCGGACAGCGCGGCGCGGCTATCGAGATTGCAAAAAAAATCGAGGAGAAAATCGCCGGTAATGCCAAACAATTGCTTGGTTTGGCGACGTTTTATCTCGGGACGGAAAATGCTCTCGAAGCCCAAAGGCTTGCCGCCAAAGCCATCGAGATCGAACCGAATCTACCTGCCGCTTATCAAACTCTCGGACTTGCCAACCGCTTAAATTTTCAATTGGAAGACGCGGCAATTGAATATGAAAAAGCATTGGAACTCGATGGAAGTTCGATTGTTTCAAGGCGAAGTCTGGCGGAAATGAAACGCGCTATCGGCAAATCAGATGATGCAATTACGCTTTACCGGGAAATTTTGGCAAAAGACGAAACAGATATGGCGGCGCATACCGGCTTGATTCTTTCACTTTTTGATGCCGGACAAAAAGATGAAGCCGAAGTTGAAATGGCGAAATCTTTAGAGCAGAATCCGAAAAATTTATTGTTGCTGGTCGGAGCCGCTTATTGGTATGCGGCGCATACCGACGGAACAAAAGCCGTTGAATTGGCAACCAAGGCGGTTGCCCTCGAACCGCGCTACACTTGGGCGCATATCGCATTGGCTCGCGGACTTATCCAGCAAAAACGCCCGTTGGAAGCAGAACGTGCTTTACTTATAGCACGTCAATACGGCAATTTTCCGACGCTTGATTATGAAATCGCGGCAGCGCGTCTGCAAGCCGGTTTTTACCGCGAAGCCGCTCTCGAATTAAAGAAAAACTTTACGATCAGCAGTGATGGTGTGATTGTTACGCGGCTTGGCGGGCGTGTGCCGAAAGAGTCGAAAAGTTTTATCGAATTGCTCGAACTCGAACGCCGTGCCAGTATCTTTGAACCGCTCGCCGCAGATAGCCCGGAAATGGCTGAAAGACTTAAATCTTTACTTAATTTTTACCAAAAGATTGAAACTAAGGAAATAGACGAAACTGAGATTACGGATGCGGCAAATGAATTTATCAAAGGCGATGATAAGATGAAATTACATCGCCAACTTTTTGTTGCCAACCGGTTACTGGAAAAAAAGATTGCGTTGCCCAAAATTTTGGACTTAACCCAATCTGCGATTGGCGGAGTTGATTCGGCTTTGGACGTAGTGAGTCCGGCTTCGGCGGTTTTGGCGGAAGAACTTTATGAAAGCCGCACGATTGCCCTGACTCGTAACGAACTCGTCATTGTTCCTGATGTTCCGCGCCGGACGCTTTCCAATATTTTGCGCGGAAGAATCGAGGAAATTACAGGTTGGACTTTGTTTCAGGAAAACAAATCCGTTGAAGCTATTGTTCACTTAAAACGCGCTATCAGTATTTTGCCGGAAAAAAGCGCGTGGTGGCGATCGAGTCAATGGCGGCTTGGAACAGTTTTGCAAACTCAGGAAAAACCGGCAGACGCGCTCGATGCCTATCTTAAAAGTTACGATATTGACATACCGAACCCGGCAAAACGCATCGTTATCGAATCACTTTATAAAACGGTTTACGGCAGTCTCGACGGCTTAGAAGCAAGAATCGGCAAACAATCTGTTACGACTACAGTTAATTTCAATCGGCAGCCTGAACAACAAGAAACGGTTTCTCAAACAACTGCGGCTGAAACTCAGCCGACACCTGAAGTAAAATCGGCGATTGATAATTCAATTATACCGGAAGTAGAAGCAACACCGATGCCAATCGTGAAAACGACTCCGACTCCGGAAATTTCGACAATTCAGGATGTAAACTTGCCGCAAGTTGAAATAACACAAACCCCGAAAGTTGCACAGCCGACTGAAATAATAGAAACAACTCCAAGCCCGACACCGGAAGTTCAGCCGAATGTTGAAGAAAGTCCAACGCCGGAAATTACCCCGAATATCGAAGAAAATCCGACTCCGACACCCGAAAATTTTCCAACAATCGAGGCAACTCCGACACCTGAAATAGTTAATGAGGTCAAGACCGAAACCAAACAATCTGAAAACATCGAAAACCCGCCTGTAAAAACAACTATTGAAAAAACGGAAAAACCGCTTTTTGAGCCGATAATCATACACGTTCCGCAAAACAACCAACCCAAAAGCAAAAAAACCGATATTCCGCAAGAAAAACCGACAGCCGAGGCAAATCCCGATGAAATTGCGGCGATGGTCAAACCAATTGATGAAAGTTTGAGTTCAGGCGCGACGAGACCGCGCATTGTTGCGGAAAAGAAAGAGGAAATATCGCCTTGCCAAATTACCGTTAGCGAAGAAAATGTTTCGCTGTTACACGGCGGCGGAAGTTTGGGAATCTTGGTTGGAATCGAAGGCGAAGGTGATGTCAAATCAATTGCGGTCAGGTCAAACAGTCCGACGGATGTTGAAACAAAACTCGAGCCGGAAATAGGAAATTTGTCAGGTCGCACATTTTTTGTCGTCAAATCCATTAGTGACAACAAAGGCGTATATACAATTATATTTGAAGCCCCGTGCGGCAAAAAAGAGATTTTAGTAAAGGTGCGTTAGATAAAAATATCCAGACATTTAATGTGCGGTTTGCGCCTTTTTGGAGCAATGTTTTCTTTGTTTTTTCGGGATCACGTTATGTTAAAAAAGCCTGTTTTATTGGTAATTTTATTTTGTATTCCGGTTTCCGGCTGTTTGGCACAAACGCCTGACACAGCCGATAAAACCATTCAAACTTCACCAGCCAAAGGTGTAGAAATTTCCGACAAAGAATGGAAAATTCTAACTGACGCTTTAGGGGCGGAAGATTGGGAAAAAGCCGCGTTTTTCGCTTCATTGCTGGTGGATAAAATTAAAACCGATGACGAAAAAAAACAACTTGCCCGCCTTCGTTATTTTTATCTCTACGCCTTGGCAGGGAAATTTCTCGAACTTTCGGAAACGAAGGACAAAGTTAAAAAAGAAGCGACTTTGGAAGACTTGAAAAAAGCGGCGGATAAATTCATCGGAAAAGAGTTTCTTTTGCCGCCGCGCCGATTTTTGAGCGATTGTCAGCAACGTGTAAATTATATTTGCCCGGTCAAAGATAATGATAAAGCCTTGCGTGTAACCGCTACCAATAAAGAAGCAACGGCGATTGTTTCATTCGATTACGTTTTATTCGACACGAAAATCGATTTTAACGACCTTATTGAAAATCAGGCATTTTTAGGCGGAACACTAAAAAAAGTAGAGTTTAATGATGACGCATCAAAACCCTGGATAATGCGTCTGATTTTTGAAAAAGGTTTTGTTCGCATTATCGTAAATACTCAATAAATCAAGTCGATAATTTGATAATCTGATGTTGCTCTGAAAAATTAGCGGTTAAAATCAGTCTCTTTTTCGATGCAGGGACGGATTACTAATGGAATTTGTTGCCAAAACCACAAAAATTAAAAAGAAAAAAGCGTTAGCAGGTGTGCGAAGCGGAAAATCGAAGAAACTATGGATCAAAATTCCAAAACAACCGGCTAACGCACCAATTGCCGAATTACGGCGAAAGCGGTTCAGTGCATCGCCGACAGCGTGCAGACTATTTTTGAAAAGCAGGTAAATAAACGAACTAACGCAGGCAAAACCCAAAATGCCGGCATCCGCCAAGATTTGCAAGTAATCGTTGTGCGCCTGTTCGACGCGAAAAGTGCCGTTCCAAGTGTCGAAGCGTGTGAACGCCGTGCCGAAAGCATCGAGTCCGGCACCTATTATCGGATGGTTTAGTATGATTTGTAGCGCAACATACCAAAAATGAGTTCTGCCGCTGCTAAAGTCTTGTTGATTGGTAAAACCTACACCGCGTAAGAGCGATGCGTCGCCGCCAAGCAAAATGACCGCCCCGAACAAACCCAAAATCAGAGCCAGACCGCCTGCAATAATAGTAAAATTACGACGAAAGTTTTTTCGGTTTTCGGTTGATGATTTATCTTCATCTTTTTGTTTTTTCAGCAAATTTGCCGTTATAACAAATGCCAACACGCCAAATAAACTCAACATCCCGCCACGCGAACTCGTCATAACAATCGCAATGCCCATCAAAACGGCGGCAATAATCAGCAAAAATCGCTTGTCTCTATCAGTCGCTTTGCCAAAAAACAGTCCGAGCGTCAAACCGATCGTCATTTCCATAAAGGCGGCAAAATGATGCTGATTGACGTAGGAAGCAAACGGAATAGCATTCGGGCTTGGACGCATACCGTAAATTCCCTCGATACCGGAAAGCCTTTGCAGAATGCCGAAAAATGCCATTAACGCACCAAAAATTATGATGAACACGACAATTTTTCGCAGTCGGCTTTGAATGTTGATAAAGGTCAACGCGGCGGCGAAAAAGATAAAATAAATAATTAACTGGACTACGGCAAGTTTTGTTAAATATGGATCGAGTGAAAGTGAGTTAGCCGCCGGAATTGAAAGCAAATCACTCGAAATGCTTGAACTGCGAAGCGGCAAAAGTTGGATTAAACCAATCCCGATGAGCCCTAATAAAGGAAGTTGTAATTTACTGAAACTGCACCAAAATTCTTTTTTTATCAAAGCATCTGCTATCCAAAAGATAACAATCAGACCGGTAAAAAGCGAAAGAAAACCTACTGCCCAAGTTTCAACCGCACCAAAAGCGACATTTGAAAAAACGAGCATTGTGCAAAGCAAAAAGATAATAATTCCGCTCGGACGTGAGGGATTATCATCTAAATCGGCTCTCTTATACCAACCAGAAGTATTCGGTTTTATTTCACTTTTCCTAACCTTGTCCATTTTGAATAAATCAGTTAAAGCCCGACAAATTTAGCGGTTACTTAAATCGAAATCGTCAAACCAAATCTTTCCCGAAATCGCGCACGGCGTTAATTTGCAAACATCCCGTGCCAGCCGAATCGTAACCGCCTGAGTATTTTCAGGAACGGTGAATTCTGCCGCCAATTTTGTCCAATCGGCATTAGCCGCAACTGCTTCGGTCACTGTTAAAATTTTCCCGTCCGAAGCGTCAACTATCTCCCATTTGAGTGTTGCCGAAGTCTTTAAATTTGCTTTGTAAAAAGATTCTAACCGATAGGTTTTACCGGATTCGACTACTATGGTCTGCGAAATTACGCGAAAATCCTGCCCGTTCGGAGAATTAAAAACAACTACCAAACTTTGATTTCCGCCGCGTTTCTGCGCGACATCAAAACCGATTTGCGGCTGGATTCCATCAGCGATTTGCCAACCGAAAATGTCGGCATTCGGCTTTATATCCGTTTCAAAACTGCCATTGGAAATAATCCCGGCAGCAAAAGTTTCATCGTCGGATCCTTTGATTTGCGACTGAACACGCAACGCATCACCATATCTTTTTGTTTCGATCAGTTGTTTGAAAAACTCTTCGCCGTTTTCCTTAAAAGTCGTCTTTTTTTCTTGGGCAGGCAGCGAATCCCAAATAGCGAATGCCTCATCAAGACGGCTTTGTTTAGCCAAGAATGTCGGCAAAACAAAGTTTATTTGAGTTGAATCACCGATATTCTGCTTTACCTGTGGCAGGTCTCCGTCAAAAATTTGCCAAGCCGTGCCAACCAACGGCTTGGTATAAGTTTTATCACCTTCTGCGGCTTGCCGCATTTCGGCAAATCCTTCGGAAATTTTGCCCTGTCGCAAGATACTATTTCCATACGCCCAAAGAACCCGTGAATAGTTTGGCGCAAGTTCAACGGCTCTTTTCAGCGCAAGTTCAGCCCCAATCGCGTCGCCATTGCGTTCCCGCGCTTTTCCGAGTGCGAACCACATCCGATAATCATTTGGCGCCAGCGCAGTCGCTTTCTCGTATTCGGATAAAGACTTCGAAATATCTTCAGGTAAAAAACTTTTTTCGCTAAAGACTGCTGATACATAGTGAGTTTGCGGTATATTCGGACCAAGAGTAACAGCAAATTCGGCAACTTCTTTAATTTCAGTTTGCGTGCTGATCGTGCCGGCAAAACACCATTTGAAAATAAAAAAGACGCTTGTTACGAAGACAATTCCAACCCCAAGTAATAATATGCGGTGGGCGATTGTCTCCAATTTGATTGATTTAACTGCCATTTAGGAAATTTCGATGCTAGATTCAACCAAAAGGCTAACATAAATCGGGTAAGTTCTGAAATTGCAAATGGCGGAAGCCTGCGCGTAAGCAAGCGCACGCCACTTAAACATAATCACGAACTTACAGGCACAAAGACTTCTAGCTTTTTTAATCAAAATCAATCGGCTCGATTTTTACCAATGCACGCTTGAGCGAAACATTTACGTCCTGACAAATTGCTCTGACCTCATTGAGTCTTTCAGGCGAAACCTGTCGGAAAGAGAGTAAAATCTCCTGAACTTCGTTTTCGCGGCAAATTTTTTCGAGTGAACCGTTACCGCCGAAAACGCGAAGTCCGTGAATGATCTTATCTTTTTTGAGCGGATCATCATCGACAAAGCCAATCGGCATATAATTCCAGTCGGCATTGTTTTTCAGTTCGCGCAAGATCATTTCGCCGCCGTCGCCCGCACCGTAAATCAACACCTTGCGTCCCTCTTTGGAAATGGGTGTCGGTAACAATTGACGGAATAGACGAAATGCCATCCGACTGCCGGCAAGTGCAAAAAACAAAAGCAGTGCGTCAAGCACGAAAACTGCCCGTGAAAAATTTTGAAAGCGATAGACGATCAAAATTGCTAAAACGCTCAGAACCGAACCTAACACAATACCTTTGGCAAAGGTAACAAAATCGTTAATACTCGTATAACGCCAAATGCCGCGATAAACTCCGACCAGCAGAAATGCAAAAAGTTTTATAAAAATTAAAATCGGCAGACTTTTGAGAAATAACGCCCAATTTCCTGTTTCTTCAAACTTGCCGAACTGCAAGGTGTAAGCACCGTAATAAGCGATTGAAATAAAGAGCGCGTCTAAGATTACCTCAAAAATACGCCGTTTGTGTGAAAGATTGAGCAAAAAGCCAAAAGCTGCCTTGTTTTTTAAAGCGAGTTCTTCGTCCTGTTCCTGATAAACCTTAACTTTCGCTAAATACACCCCGATAATTGCTAAAACAATAGTAAAACTGGCGATTAGAGCAAGACTTTGTATCGGTCTGAGTTGATTCACCAACAATGAAAGAACTCCTGCCGCCAATGCCAAAACGTAAAGCAACAACACGGCGGAGCGTTCCGAAAGTCCGAGTGCGACAAGCCGGTGCGAAGTATGGTCGCGTCCGCCTTGCGAAGCCTTGCGTCCCCAAATTTTTCGTAGAACCGTAACAAAAGTCGTGTCGAAGATCGGGACAAAAAGAATCAACGCCGGAACTGCCAAAACCGAAACAACGCTTCTCGAACGTCCGCCAACCTGTGTCAGCAATACCGAACTTGCCAGAAAAAATCCGACAAACATCGAGCCGCAATCGCCCATAAAAATCGATGCCGGATTGAAATTAAAAACTAAAAACCCGACTAACGCACCGATAAAAGCCGAAACAAACAAAAGTTCGACAGTTTGTCCGCTGTCGCCAAATCCGACCGCCAGGGCAAATGCGGCAATGGCTGAAATGCCGGCGGCAAGTCCGTCCATATTGTCGAGCAGATTTATCGCGTTGGTAATTCCGATCAGCCAGAAAGCGGTAATGCCGATATTGAGAATTTCGGAATTCGTCCACGGCAGAACCAAACCATAACCGACGACGATTGCCACGCCGACAAATTGTCCGATAAGTTTTTGATAAGGCTTGATATACAGAATATCGTCAACTAACCCGACGATGAAAAGAAACATACTGCCTGCTAAAATCACCAAAGATTCCGATGTTTGCGGCACAAACAACAGATACATCAAAGCCGTTGTGAAAAAAATCGCTACGCCGCCCAACATCGCCGTCGGTTTTTTATGCCAGCGGTCTGACTTCGGCTTAGCGACAAAATTTTGCTTTCTGGCGTAACCGCGCACTAAATAGGTCAAGCCGATTGACACGACAAAACTCATTAGCATTATTACAAAAGCATTTTGAGAAAATTGAAACATATTTGCGGAAACTATTTATAAATCGTCTTTGATTATAACTCTGCTTTTATTACAAAATAGTTTCAACTTAAAATCAAGCATAAACTTATTATGATACTTCGTTTAAATGCCGGTAAAGTTGTTTAATATCGTCAACAAGGCGTTCTTTTGAATATCTTGCCGTGATATATTTTTTACCTTCATTACCCAATTCGACGCGCAAATTTTTATCTTTTGCCAAATAGATCAAACCTTGATAGAACAATTCCGCTTCATCGGATGGCATACTGACACCGCGCTCGCAGATTTTGAACGAATTAGTATTTTTTCTAACTTCGCCAAGCAAATCGACAACGCCGCCAACTGCGGTTGAAATTATCGCTTTTTCATTTGCCATCGCTTCGATCAATGAAAGCGGCGTGCCTTCGTTTAAAGATGTCAAGGCGACAATATCGAGCCCGGCGTAAAAAACATCCGTATCATTTCGGTTTCCGAGAAATTTTACCAAATCTTTGATTCCAAGAGTTTCGGCTTCGGTTTCAAGCACTTTTCGCAAATGTCCATCGCCGACGATAACAAATTTGAGTCGTGGAAAGTCGGAAGTTTTGCGTTCTTTATAAAGTTTTATAACATTTAGAAAAAGCGAAAGATTTTTAATCTCCGTAAGTCTGCCGACAATTCCGACTAAAACGTCTTCGTCGTTTGCACCGATTTCGCTACGCAAGATATTTCGTTTGCCGCGCCAATCCTGAAACGGCGCAAGATCAATGCCCAGCGGAACAATTTTAAATTGATTATCGCGCCCGACTCCGAAATCATTGTGAATCTCTTTGAACTGCTGTCCGCTAATAACCACGATTTTATCGGTCGCAAATCGCGCCAAAGTCTTTTCGATAAACAAAAAAACGCTTGTTTTGAGATTGCCGTAATAGCTGTGAAAAACGTGACCGTGATAGGTATGAACGAGTTTGACGCGGCGTGGTTTGCCGATCAAAGTTTTCCACGTCAGCCAACGGTAAAAAAATCCGGCAACGCGTCCGATTGTTCCGGCTTTTGCCGTGTGAGTGTGAATGATGTCCGGCTTTTCGCCCTTTATCTGCCGAAAAACCTTCCACAAAGAAACCACATCTTTCGGCGAGAGTTCGCGGCTCATCTCCTCGATAAAGATCGGTTTGACTTCATTATCTTCAGCGAAGTAACTCATATCTTCTTCGCCTTCGGGAACTGTGCCGGTCAGCAAAACCGAACTGAATTCGTCCGTTTGCAATGCTTTTGTCAGCCACACAACGTGCCGTGCCGGACCGCCGACATTTAAGCGGGCAATTATACGAACTACTTTCATTTTTTGAAACCAACCGCCGTCCAAAAAGAAGTGTCGCTAAAAGTTATGTTTTCCAAACCCACTTCTTCCATCATTTGACGCATTTCCGCTTTTGTAAATCTTTGCTCAAGGCGCGTTCCAAAACGGTCAAGCGCATCGGTTCGCATCACATAAAAACTATTATTGCGATATTGCGACAGCGGAAAACTTTCGACGTTCATTCCGCTTTTTTCCAAAACTTTCGACGTTCTCGCCAACGGGAAATAAACGGCGGCGGCAAGTATCTGACTCATCCCAAAGCGTAAAGAATGAGGCATTTTACTGACAAATAGACGAACGACATCACTTACTCTCCAAATCATTCTGAACCAAACGGGACGATTATCAAAACGGTAATAAAGATATAAAAGAAACGGCGCACCTTTTTTTAATTTATCTACACAAGCCTGTAATCCGGCTCGTGTGTCGGGAATGTGATGCAAAACGCCGAGCGAATAACCGAAGTCGCACGAATTATTTTCAAGCGGAATTTCTTCAACTCCGGCGTGGTGAAATTCGCAATTATCTGCGGCTTGCAAATTGCGTTTCGCCACCGCCAGCGCATCTCCGCTTGCGTCGATCAAATGCAATTTGCCGACTCGCGGCGCAACCATTTTTGCCCATCTGCCGCTGCCGCAACCCAAATCAAATCCGACGGCATCCGCCGAAAGTTTCTCCCACGGAAAGATGTTGAAATAATTATCAAACATCTTTTCGAGTTCGTCCTTAGAAAGTTCCGATTGGTCAAACCGCGACCATTCATCCCCAAAACCGGCGACGACTTGTTTGTCTATATTTTCGGTCATTTAATCAATAAATCTCTGAAACCAAAGTTCTAACATAAGAAGTGTCCAAATCTGAAAAGCATGGTCACGTTCGCTGTTCGTATGTTCGTGAACATAGCGTGTAATCATCTCCGGCTTGGCAATTCCGCGTTTCAAGGATTTTTCCGATAGCAGAATTTCACGCACAAAATCTTTCATCTGACCGCGAAACCAGTTGCCGACCGGCACACCGAAACCCATTTTTCTCCGATAAATCACTTCCGGCGGAACGAGTTTCGCCGCTACTTTTTTGAGAAGCGATTTTGTTTCAAACCGCTTCATCTTGATTTTTTCGGGCAAACTCGCGGCAAATTCGATAACTTTATGGTCGAGAAACGGCGAACGCGCTTCGAGCGAATTTGCCATCGAAGCAATATCAACTTTTACCAATAAATCATTCGGCAGATACGTCATTTGGTCGGTCAAAAGCGTCGCATCCAAAATTCCCGAACCGTTAGCAGTGGCAAACCATTCGTCCAAAAAGCGCGATGGATTTTGATGTTCAACCGTTTCGGTGAACTCCCGCGTGTAAAGATTCTTTTTCGCTTCACGGTTAAATGTTGACATCCAGCGAAAATACCTTTCCGTCTTTGGCAACGAAGCGGCTTGCAAAAAGCGTTTCGCGTCGCGCACCCGCGATTTTTTAATTTCGGAAGTCGGCACTAGATCAACTGCCTTTTCAATCAAAGACTTTCTGACAAACGCCGGCAAGCGGTGATAATTTTCCGCCAGACGCATCGCTGCGTGTCGTTCATAACCGGCAAAACTCTCGTCGCCGCCATCACCGTTCAACGCAACCGTAACGAATTTGCGCGTTTCTTTGGAAACGTAATAGGTCGGAATAGCGGAAGAATCAGCGTAAGGTTCGCCGTAATGTTCAACTAAAATCGGTAAAACTTCCAAAGCGTCGGGTTTGACAATAAATTCGTGATATTCTGCGCCGACGTGCGCGGCAACCTGTTTGGCGTATTTCAATTCGCTGAAATCCTGTTCTTCAAAACCGATAGAAAAAGTTTTGACGGGTTGCGAACTTTCCTGCGCCATTAGCGCGACGACCACACTCGAATCAACGCCGCCCGACAAAAACGCTCCCAACGGAACTTCCGAAATCATTCGCAATTTAACGGCTTCGCGCAAAATCCGTAAAGTTTCTTCTTCGGCTTCCGCCTGTGAAATTTTAATTTTTTTGGAAAAATCGGGCGACCAATAACGCTCTGTTTTGATTTCGCCGTCTTTCCAACGAAGCCAATGCGCCGGTGCAAGTTTGCGAATTTGCTTAAAAGCCGTCAACGGCGCGGGAACGCAGAGATACGAAAGATAATTGTCAATCGCTTCGTAATCAACTTCACGGCTGATGTCGGGATGTTCGAGCAGAGCGCGAAATTCCGAACCGAAAATCAAATTACCGTTTGGCTGATGTGAATAAAGAAGCGGTTTTTTGCCCACGCGGTCACGGGCGATAAAAAGTGATTTGTCCCGTTTATCCCAAATCGCAAAAGCAAACATTCCGCGCAGATGTTGGACACAATCCGCGCCGTATTTGTCATAAAGGTGCAAAATAACTTCCGTATCCGAATTGGTGTCAAATTTATTGCCCTCTTTTTGCAGATCGGCGCGCAGCTCCTGAAAGTTATAAATCTCGCCGTTAAAGACAATCAAAGCGGTTTTATCAGGATTGTAAATCGGCTGTTGTCCGCCCGCAAGATCAATGATCGAAAGCCGCCGCATCGCCAGTCCGATGTTTTCATTGACATAAAACCCGTCTTCATCAGGACCGCGATGAACGATTGCCTCATTCATCCGCTGTAAAATCTCAGGACTTGCGCCGCGTGAGTTTGTATTTGCTATTCCGACAATTCCGCACATTTTTTACTTGAAACTAAACTTTTCTCAATTTTTTACTTTAACTCTTTATTTCGATTATTCAGATAAAACTGCCTCATTCGTTCCTTTCGCTGAAGTTTTCTATTTTCTTTGCGTTCTTTTACTATTGTCCAACCGACAGCAATAAAAATAAAGAGAAATACTTGGATTTGAATTCGTTGCCGATATGCCGTTCCTACATTCCCCTGAAAAAGTGAATACGATAATGTCAGCAAAATTGTAAATACCAAAATTGGAATTGCTTTTTTCAGACGATACCGGAAAGTGAACAAGAGTCCGATTATTAAAAAAGGAATCGATGACCACCATATTAAAATATCAGGCACTGTCAACGCTGATCTAAAAGAATTGATTTGCCAGGGGAAAGGAGCCAGCATCAAATATAGAAAACCAATAGGCAGAACAGTTATGGCTCCACTCGCCGTCGAAACATCTATATCGGTTCCAAAACCCGATCCGGCGCGGGAAAGGTCTTCTCTGCTAGTTTGAATACGTTGAAGGTTTCCATATTCTTCAAGTTCACCACTAGCCGTGTTCAAAATACCAAAATAAGCCAATGCAAAACCAAGCAGACAAAACACTACCATTCTTTTGGCAATTGATTGACTTGTTGCGCCCATACCAATAATAAAACTACTGGAAACGGCGATCACTACCATATAAAAAACATAGAAACGTAACGTGATAATGGCGAAAAGAGAAAAAATCAGTAAGGCAAGTCCAAGGATGCTAAACTTTTCCTGTAACCGCAATACCAAGGTCATCACCAAAACCAATAAGAATACCATCAATCCGTCTTTCAATAATTGTGATGTCCAAATAACAAGAGCCGGAAAAAGAGCAATGAACAAAGCCGCTACAGTTGAAGCCCGTCTATTATTAAAGATTTGTTTGCTACAAAAATAGGTTAAGGGAGCGGTTGCCGCGCCGATAACTGCACAAACGGATTGTGCCGCAAGAATATTTTCCCCCGAAAAAAGATAAACTACGGCAACTAAATACTTCATTGACCAACCGGAACCGGTTGTAACCATTGCGCGTTGGGTGGTTATATCATTAGGGACGGCTCCGAACCAACTTTCTAATAACCGATAAC